>CAVGEF010000097.1:0-3882 GCA_963628205.1 Bacteroidaceae bacterium | reverse complement strand
CCTTGTACGAGGTTTACGTCTCCCTAAAGGCAATGTTCATATTCAAGTAGGACATCCTTTAGACTCGTCTTTTTCTGATGCGCGAACTGCCGTGCGTGAGATTGACCGCCAAATCCATTTGAATTATAAGCTTCATGATACAAACTATTTTGCTTATGACTTTATTAACAATAGCCATGAATATGAAGATAAATATGAAAAAATGAACACAAAAGCATTTGTAAAGCATTATGGTTATCTCAAACCCGATGTAAAAGAGATGGTTTACCGCGGGTATGCAAATCCCGTGATATCCATGCTCAACGAAGTTTCAAGCAAGCAATGACAAATGAGCAATGCAAATAAGACTCATGCAATTGTGTAGTGGTAAGAAGGTAAGGTTGGAAGATGGTGGGAAAGATTTATCATAGAGTATCTAATAAGATTACAGGTAGTATGTCTTCCTTAGTCATTTTGTTTGGTTTATTGTCTTTGGGTCTTTTTTCTTTAACTTTAACATCTTGCCACAAAGGAGAGTTTTCTGTCTCTCAGGTTATTGCACAGCCGTACGTTGTGCGTGCAAATGTCCAAGAGGCACAAGAAATGCAACAAAATGAAAACTCTTGGACTATGGGGCTAAGCCTTTATGTTCATGCAGTTGTTTCGTCTCCTTCTGACATGCAAATGGTTGTAACAGACCCTACATCAAGTCTTTCTTGGACATTTGTGCCCACAAGTTCCACTTTTGACGGTGTAACTTACTATGGCTCATCCAACATTATGCTCCCCCAAGGCATAATGCTTGCTCAAGGAACATGGAATCTTGAAATTCTCTATAAAGATGGAAGAACTTTCTCTTTTCCTTTCCAAGTAGCTTACAGCAACTTGGAAAATGCACTGGATCTTGAAACACTTACACCATTTTACGATGCAACATCCAATTTGACAGTCCTTTGACAGTCCTTGCACCCTCATTTGAGACTTTGTTTGCATTTCTTTGAGCCTATTGAACCTGTGCTTTATTTTTCTTATTCTTTTGTAGTGAATGCTATGAAAGGCAGTAGGAAACATAGATGAAATGGAAAGTACGACAAGCACAATATGATGATATAAAGACGTTGCAAGAAAGATACAATGTAGATTTAGTCTCTGCAAAAATCCTTGCAGGAAGAGGAATTAAAGAGCCAAATGAAGCAAAATTCTACATGGAAAACGATGTTTCATTTTTACACAATCCTTTCCTGTTTGAAGACATGGAAATGTTCTGCGACAGAATACATCAGGCTATAGAAGATAAAGAGAAAATCAGAGTTTTTGGAGACAGAGACGTTGATGGCATTACAAGTACCGCCTTGCTTGTAACAGAGCTAAGAAACATGGGATTGGAAACATCGTATACGGTTCCTATGGACGATGAGCCTTATGGCATTACTATAGATAACATAAAAAAAGCAATAGATGAAGGAGTAACACTTGCAATAACCGTTGACTGCGGTATTTCCTGTTTTGAAGAAATTGATTTTGCACAAAGCCATGGTCTTGATGTGCTTGTAACAGACCACCATATACCGGGAGAACTGCTACCGCCTGCCGGAGCATTAATCGACCCCAAAGTCGAAGGCTGCGGCTACCCTTTTGCACATCTTGCAGGCGTTGGCGTTGTTGCAAAATGTATTTGGGCAATGAGATTTTCCAACACAAAATTCTACAAAGCGCCCATTATCCTGCTGCATTCTTACCCCGGCAACGGTACAGTCATAATAGAAGCTGCAAGAATTGAAAACATGGAAATCACAGGACGTATTGCAGAAGAAGTAATACCCGGAGTTCTTCCGGAATACAACAGCAGGCTCTTAAAATTCTTGGACTGCAACCTGCCTGTTTATGTTTTAGATAAAGATGAAGAGTTTATTCAGCTTAGAAAAGCATTTCCAAAAGCAGACATCTACGTAACAGAGCTTAGAAGCGAATTTGAAAAGGCATTGCCACCTGTTAAAGGCAAATCGCTTTTTGCATTGAATTCTGTCAGCCGTTTTGCTAAATATACCCAAGTAAGAAGTGAACTCGATACTCTTGTAGGCCTTTTTTGTGCTTACATACGAGCCACATCTCCTTTTCTTTACAAAGAATACATCAACATAATGGACCTTGTTGCAATTGGAACTGTGAGCGACCTTATGCCAATGGCTGATGAAAACAGAATAATCGTGAAAGCAGGCCTAAAAGTACTTGAAAACAGTCCAAGAGAACCCCTTAGATGCTATCTTTCATTGTTGAACTTGCTTGGCAAGAGCCTCTCCACTACAGACATTGGGTGGAGCATCTCTCCTCCCATGAATGCATCAGGCAGGCTTGGAAAACCCAATATTGCAATTGATATGATTTTATGTCAGGACCAAATGCAGGCAATGGACTATGCAAAAAAGCTCCTGGAACTTAACGAAGAAAGAAAGAAATTAGGTGAAGATGCATGGAACAGACTACAGCCAAAAGCAAAACGCAGTTTTGAAAATTTTGGCACAAAACTTGTACTTGTCATTGATAAAGACATTCCTCGAGGTATAACCGGCATTATAGCCACACGCCTCTTGAAATTCTTCAAATGCCCGTCAATTGTCATAACACAAACTAATGACCAGCGTGCCATTGGCTCCATGAGAAGCAAGACCGGTTTCAACTGTCATGACTTTCTTTCGAATTACAGCGATCTTTTTATTGACTATGGCGGACATGCTTGTGCGGGAGGTTTTTCACTTGATTGGGCCAAAGTAGACGAGCTTTCCATTCGTATAGCCGATGACGTTGACTACATGGACTGCCCTTCAAATGAAGAAGATGAAACAATAACCATTGATACTGTTCTTAAAGAAGATGAGTTTAGCCAAAACATCATGAAAGTAGTAGAACGTTTTGAACCATACGGGGAGCAAAACGGGCAAATCGTTTTCCTCATAGAAGGAGCCAGAATTGAAAGCATTGTTTCAATGCAAAATTCAAAAGATGCTTCAAGTTCACATTTAAGACTTTCTCTTTCTTACGGCAGGAACCAATGGCCAAGTGTATATTGGTCAGCAGGTCAAAAAGTAGGCAAAGATTTTGACGAAGGTGAAATTGTTGACGTGGTATTCAAAATGGGTCGTAATTACTACAAAAATCAAGAAAGCATACAGCTGACAATTGTAGATATACGTCGCCATTGAAAGCCTTTGACGGCCTGTCAAAGACTTTATTGGGGTCTCATCAATGATATATTCATGACTTTTTGATGGCGCATTTCTTACATTTACCTAAGAAAAATGCATTTACAATATAAAACGGAGCTATTGTAAGGATTACATCCCAATTATCTTGTATAAAAGTTGAAGCAAAAAACATTTTCAAGATTACAAGAATACCAATAACACATAAAAGCGTTTTATACCAAATGGAAAGTCCTTTAGTTTTTGAACCTGAAAAGTCTTTTAACAAAAGGCTTTTGACAGCAATAACGATGAGAATTGGATTTATGAAAAGAATATTCTCGTTGTACCAAGTGACATTATGATTTGTGAACAGCATCATAAAAAGAAGCAAAGTTCCCATAAGTCCAAAAACCAAATTGACAGAAAAAGCATAAGCTTTGTATAACCCCCTTTTATCTTTCCAAAGCAAAAGCAATGCAAAAACAGCAAGAAAGACACCAAGAGAAAGTGAATACATCGTGTTGGGCCTTGGCTCAATAGAAGACTTAGTTTGGACAGTACCGTTGGTCTGTATTATTATGTTGTCACCAATAATGCTATCCAAAGACACTAAGCCTGTTTTCATGCCGTATTCAACAACAGCTTTTTCCAAAATTGAAGGCAAGAACATCTCGTTCCAAAGGGTTGCTTTTTTGTCAATTTGACCGCTTTGTAAGAATTC
>CAVGEF010000096.1:13972-29478 GCA_963628205.1 Bacteroidaceae bacterium | reverse complement strand
GAGCTCTTATTTGATGGTGTCTTCCTGTAAGCAGTTCTATTTCAAGAAGAACATAGTTAGTCGATTGCGCAAGTTCTTTATATCTTAGACGAGCTTCCTGCAAGCAAGAAGGGGCAATGCCCCGTACATTAGGTTCTTTTTTTGTTTTGTCATTTGGTTTATAAGCAAAACTCTTGTTCTTTACGCTGTCTCTATAAAGAAAATGTCTAAGTTCTCCTTGCTTCTCTCCAAGACCCCTGTCCACAATAGCCCAGTAAGTTTTATTGATTTCTCCATCTTTGAACATTTTGTTCAAGCGAGTGAGAGCTTTGTCTGTTCTTGCAAACATGACGGTTCCGCTAGTGGGCCTGTCCAGTCTGTGAGGAAGTCCCAAAAAGACATTTCCCGGTTTGTTATATTTTTCTTTCAAATACTCTTTGACATCATATCCCAGTGTTTTGTCCCCGGTTTTATCTCCTTGAACTATTTCTCCCGGCAACTTGTTTACAATAATTATATGATTATCTTCATAGAGTATTCTATCTCTCAAATTTTCCATCATGTTTCCTCTTGTGGCGCATAGCTTAAAGTAAGCTACATCGCCAAACGACATTGCCAAACTACACCGTCAAACGACATTTTCAAAGAATTAATCCACATTATCAAATAACCCCGGCAGTTCGTTTATCTTAGAAGCCTTTGAATGCGAAAGAGAGGCCTTTTGTTCTAAGACTTTTTGTTCATTATTGGCATTATTATTTGATACATTATTATCATCTGATGCATTATCACTTAAGTGGTTATCCATGTCGTCGTTTTCTTCTTCTTTGAAAAGAGCTACAGCTTTACACGGCTTTATTCTAATAGAGGCAATCTCTTTCTTTTCAATAAGAACTCCCCCGGCTTTGGCTCCCTTGATTCTATAATCCGAGAAATGGAATGTAGATTCTTTTCGTCTGGAAGGATTTTTGTACGTAATTGTTACTTCTGCATTTTCGAGAACAGAAAGCTTTTTAAGTGCAAAAGCTGACGGGTCCGGTAAAAGCTCATACGGCTTATTAAGAATAAAACCGGAAAGCTTGCAACGCTTTATGTACGAGGCCTTGGTTTCCTTATTTTGATAAATGACAGAGAACACGACATTTTCAAGACTGTCTTTGTCTGCAAGAGAGCAATATGCAATATCTTTGCCCACAAAAACGCGGTCCTGAACAGTTGTGCAATAGTATGTGCCATTCTTTTGAATTACAAGAATTTTGTCAAACTCAGACACCTTAAACAGCAGGTTGCCCGTCTTGACGCTCGTACCAAGATAGCCGGTTGCACTGTCGTACCTGAAATCAATATCGCGCTTGGCAACTTCTTTGACATCAATAATATTAAAGTCCGATATTATCGTCTTGCGCCTGTGAATATCGTTATCAAGCTCGCTTTTTATGTCTTTTAATACACCAATTGAGTACTCTGCAAGATGTCCAAGGTTGTATTCAACAGATTTAATTTCATCATTTATTTGATCTATTTCCTGGTGGTTCTTTTCAATATCAAAAAGAGAAATTCTTCTGATTGGAATTTTCAAAAGGCGTTCAACATCGTCATCTGACACTTCTCTTACAAGTTCTTCTTTGTACGGCTCAAAACCGTCTTTAACGGCCTTTGCAACTGCTTCTTGTGTACGTTTTTGCTCAATGCGTTTGTAAATGCGTTCTTCTACAAAAATTCTTTCAAGTGTACGATAGTGCAGTTTGTCATAAAGGTGGCCTTTTTCTACCTCAAGCTCTGCTTTTGAGACATCAATTATGTGGTTTGCATGATAGTTGACAATGTCAGAAACAGTACAAACATGAGGTAGTTTATCTTTAATAACAAGACAGTTAACAGAAATCTTTTGCTCGCACAAAGTATAAGCATATAGCGCATCTACAATATCTTTTGTATATGTTCCTTTTGCCAAAGAAATTTCAATATTTACCTTGTCAGCTGTAAAGTCGCTTACGCTTTGTATCTTAAGGCGCCCTTTCTTTATTGCATCTTCTATGGAATGAATCATGCTTTCACTGTCAACGCCAAAAGGAAGCTCTTCAATGATTATCTTTTTTGCATTTGATGTATCAAGTTTTGCTCTTATGGCAACACTGCCAAGGCCATCCTGGTAGTCTGACACATCCATGATGCCACCACCGGGGAAAGCGGGATATAAAGTGAAAGATTCTCCTTTAATTGCAGCTATTTGGGCATCTATGACCTCAAGAGCATTGTGCGGAAGGATTTTTGTAGACATTCCAACTGCAATACCCTCTGTTCCTTGGATTAAGACTACCGGAATTTTTGCAGGAAATGATACAGGCTCTTTCCCTCGTCCGTCATAAGATTCCACGTAATTTGTTATTTCAGGGTTGTATAGAACCTTTTTGGCAAAGGGGAGAAGTCTACATTCAATATAACGGGCAGCTGCAGCGCCGTCGCCTGTCATGAAGTTTCCAAAGTTACCTTGTTTTTCTATGAAAAGGTCGCAGTTTGCAAGATTTACAAGTGCAGTATATATGGAAGCATCTCCATGCGGGTGATAGTGCATGGTTGAACCCACAACGTTTGCAACTTTGTTAAAACGCCCGTCATCCATTTCTATGAGAGTATGTAAAATACGTCTTTGGACAGGTTTGAGGCCGTCTTCAATATCCGGAATTGCTCTGTCTTTGATTACATAGGAGGCATATTCTATAAAGTTTTTTCTGAAAATCTCTTTTGCATTTGCCATAGCTTGCCTCCCTTATACCAAGTTTTCCATTATAAAATCACGTCTTTCAGGAGTATTTTTTCCCATGTAAAAATTCATGGCTTTTTTTGCTTCTGCAAGACTGTCTATAGTTACCGGAATAAGGCGCATGTCTTCTCCAATGAATTGTCCAAATTCTTTGGCCGATATCTCTCCCAAGCCTTTGAAACGGGTGACTTCTGAGCCTCTTATTTGCCTTGTCATGTTGTCTCTTTCTTCTTCTGAAAAGCAGTAAGTGGTAACATTTTTATTTCGTACTCTAAAGAGAGGTGTGTCCAAAATCCAAACTCTTCCCGCATTAATTAAGTCTTCAAAATAGCTTAAAAAGTAAGTAAGTAGCAAAATTCTAATGTGAAAGCCGTCAATATCGGCATCAGTTGCAAAAATTACTTTGCCATAGCGCAGGCCTTCAAGACCGTTTTCAATTCCAAGGGCTGCCATGACATTGTAAAGCTCTGCATTCTTGTACATGTCGCTCATTGACATGCCATTTGTGTTAAGAGGTTTGCCTCTGAGGCTAAATACGGCTTGGGTCATTACGTCTCGTGCCGTGTTGAGAGTTCCTGAAGCAGAATCGCCCTCTGTCAAGAAAATCATGGAGCGCTCACCCATGTCTGCATGCGGGCCAGTTTGTCCCAAATGAAACTTGCAGTCTTTTAGTTTTGGAATGTTAATTGAAATCTTTTTTGCATTCTCTTTGGCAATTTTTTTGACCTCTGTGAGTTTTTTTCGAATATTCTCGTTGGTCAGAATTTTTTGGTTCAAAAGTTGCGCTGCTTCAGGATTTTTGTGTAAGAAATCAATTATTGCTTCTTTGACTTCGTTTATAATTGGCATGCGGACTTCTGTATTGCCAAGTTTGTTCTTTGTTTGGCTTTCAAAAACAGGAGTTTGTACTTTGATGGCAATAGCTCCTACAATCCCTTCGCGCACATCCTGTGGTGCCCATTGCGGTTTTTTGAAATATTCTTTCACTCCGGCAAGAATGCCCTCTTTGAAAGCTGCCTGGTGTGTTCCTCCATCACTTGTGTATTGGCCGTTTACATAAGAAAAATAAGTTTCTCCACTGTATTCTCTTGTATGAGTGAATGCAAACTCCAAAGTTTTTCCTCTGTAATGAATTATTTGATATATGCCGTTGTCTTCAACTTCTTTATCAAGTAAATCCAAAAGGCCGTGCAGGCTTTTGAAAATTCTCTTGTTGTAATCAAGTGTTAAGCCGGTATTAAGGTAACAATAGTTATTGAGCCTTTTGACTATAAAATCATCATTGAACTGGTATTGTCCAAAAATCTCAACATCAGGGATAAACTCTGTAAGGGTGCCGTTTGGTTCGTCCGTAGAACCTTCGTGTTGCTCTGTTAAAAGTCCTTGCTTGAAAAATGCCTCAAAATAACGGCCATCTCTGAAAGATTTAACATGAAACCATGAACTTAGGGCATTGACGGCCTTTGTTCCAACGCCGTTAAGACCAACGCTGAACTGGAACACGTCGTCATTATATTTGGCCCCTGTATTTATTTCAGACACGCAATCTATGACTTTTCCAAGAGGTATTCCCCGCCCGTGGTCACGGACACTTACCTTATTATCTTCCAGTTTTACGGTTATGCGATTTCCACATCCCATGATGAACTCGTCGATACTGTTATCAATGACTTCTTTCATAAGAACATAAATACCGTCATCTACATGCGTTCCGTTGCCAAGCCGTCCAATGTACATGCCAGGTCTAAGCCTTATGTGCTCCAAAGGCGACATTGTTTTTATTGCATCTTCATCATATATGGGTTTGATTGGGTTATTGTTATTTAGTATTTTGTCTGCCATAGTGAAAAATTATAGCAAATGTTTGGCTTTTTTGCTACAAAGGCCCGTGTCTTTGCAAAAGCTTTGTACAGCTTTGTACAAGCTTTATAAAGGTTTTGCGTCAAGGCTTTTTTGTCGCAGCTTTTAAGTTACAGCAGTTGAAGAAGCAACATTCCGCAAACAATGAGTGTTTGAGCTGCAATATATGTTGTCATAACTGTCATTTGTCCAAAGAGAGGCATTCTGACAAGCCTTCTTTCAATACAGTAGTCAGAAAAACAAAAGAGAGATACTCCTGCAAGAGAAACAAGTGTTCCAATAGCTTTGGAGCCATTGCCAAAAGTGCTTGCCACAACAATAGCCAAAAGAGAAAGAGACCATGAATATGGCAGCAATTTTGGAGCATAAGCCCTTGGCCCCAGCATAAGTTGCCTATACAGAGCATATTCACATAAAGCGACAATAAAAAATGTTATTAATGCCAACTTCCATGAATGGCCAAATGGTGCTGTCCTGAACCATATTGCATACATTATGTGTCCGACAAAAAAAGATAACATTCCGGCATAAAAGAAGTTTTTTGATTTGTTGCGGGGAAACAGCAGTAAAATATCGCCCAAAGTATGGAAAGACAAAGCCAGGATTGCAAATTTCTGATAACGCTCAAATCTTAGAGCATCCGGCAAGAACATAAAATACAGACCGCACAAAAAAGGCATTAAAAAAGGCTTGGTCAGTGCATATCCATGGGAGTCTTTTTTCTTTATAGCAACAAGGCATCCTATTATGTCCAAGGCGTAAAGAGCCAACAATAACCACTTTTTCACGTATTTGCCCCTTTTTGTTCTCTTTTGTACTTCCCTTCTTTATCCTTTCACCTGTGAGTGTAACAATTTGAACACGAGAAAGATACACTTTGCAAGTGTTATTACGACATATTGAGACATATTGATTGAAAACATCAATGTAATTAACATATTGACCTATGAGCAAATATCCATTTAATGAAACAGAACCCAAGTGGCAAAAGTATTGGGCAGAGCATAAAACATTCTCTGTAACAGAAGACCCTTCTTATCCAAAAGAAAAGAGGGCATATATTCTCGATATGTTCCCATATCCGTCAGGAGCAGGTCTTCATGTAGGACATCCTGAAGGCTATACTGCAACCGATATTTACAGCCGGTATCTTAGAATGAACGGATACAACGTTCTTCACCCAATGGGATTTGATTCATTTGGTCTTCCTGCTGAAAACTACGCAATACAAACAGGAACGCACCCGGCAGTCACAACAGAAAAGAACATAAATACGTTCCGCCGTCAAATCAAGAGCCTTGGCTTTTGCTACGACTGGGATAGAGAAATCTCTACCTGCGACCCGGACTACTACCACTGGACCCAATGGATTTTTGAAAAACTTTACGAGAAAGGTCTTGCATATGAGACCCAGGCTCCAATTAACTGGTGTCCAAACTGTAAAACAGGACTTGCCAACGAAGAAGTCAAAGAAGGTCATTGCGAGCGTTGCGGTGCACAAGTGGAAAAAAAGAACATTAGACAATGGATGCTCAAAATCACCGCATACGCGCAGAGGCTTTTAGACGATTTGGACCTCGTCGACTGGCCTGAGTCTGTTAAAATGATGCAAAGAAACTGGATAGGTAAGAGCGAGGGAGCATTGGTCTTGTTTCAAGTGAAAGGCTTGGAAGAAGATGAAGACGGCAAGCTTGAAGTCTTTACCACAAGGTGTGATACCCTTTTTGGTGCAACTTACATGGTGGTATCGCCTGAGCACCCGCTTGTCAAAAAGATTACCACTGCCACCCAAAAAGACCAAGTTGAAAAGTATATCCGCGAGACTGCAAAAAAGAGCGATTTAGACCGTACAGATCTTGCAAAAGAGAAGACAGGCGTGTTTTCCGGAAGCTATGCAATCAATCCTGTCAATGGCAAGGAAATTCCAATTTGGATTGCAGACTACGTACTCATTTCCTACGGCACAGGTGCAATTATGGCTGTACCTGCACATGACACACGTGACTGGGAATTTGCAAAAAAATTTGAGCTTCCAATCATAGAAGTTCTCAAAAGCGAAGTCGACGTGCAAACTCAAGCATGGACAGAAGACGGCATTCACGTAAACAGCGGTTTCCTCGATGGCTTAAATAAGGCCGATGCCATTGAAAAAATGATTTCTTTCCTCGAAGAAAAAGGCATTGGGCATAAAACAGTAAACTTTAAGCTTCGTGACTGGGTTTTCAGTCGTCAGCGTTATTGGGGGGAGCCAATACCTTTGGTCCACTGTCCTCATTGCGGAACCGTAGTTGTCCCAGAGGACGAACTTCCTCTAAGGTTGCCGGAAGTTGACAGTTATTTGCCGTCAGGAACAGGAGAGAGCCCTCTTGCAAACATGACAGACTGGGTAAACTGCAAATGTCCAAAATGTGGAGCCCCTGCAAAAAGAGAAACAAACACAATGCCTCAATGGGGTGGTTCCTGTTGGTATTATCTTCGTTACATAGACCCTCACAATAAAGAAAGATTTGTTGATCCTGAAAAAGAAAAATACTGGATGCCGGTTAATCTTTATGTTGGAGGAGCTGAGCATGCTGTACTTCATCTCCTTTATGCAAGATTTTGGCATAAGGTGCTTTTTGACCTTGGACTTGTTTCAACTCCGGAGCCTTTTGCCCGTCTTATAAATCAGGGAATGATAACCTCTTTTGCATATCAAAGAGCAAATAAATCACTGGTACAGGCAGATCAGGTCATCGAAAAAGAAAATGGCGTGTTTGTAGACAAGAATACCGGAGAGGTTCTTGAACGTGTTATTGCAAAGATGTCAAAGAGTTTGAAGAATGTTATTAACCCAGACGAAGTAGAAGCAGAATACGGTGCTGATACCATGCGTATGTACGAAATGTTCATGGGCCCGCTTCAGGCATCAAAACCATGGTCTACATCCGGTATAGCCGGGGTTTGGCGTTTTATTGATAAAATTTGGCGTCTTGCAGAAGAAAAAGCCATTGTTGATGAAAAAGCTCCTTTGGATTTGATGAAAAGTCTTCATAAGACAATAAAGAAAGTTACTGAAGACACTTCTTCTTTGAACTTCAACACAGCTATAAGCCAAATGATGATATATGTAAGTGATTTGTCAAAACTTGAGAACCTTCCTCGTGAAGCTTGGGAGCCTTTTGTTCTCATGCTAAGCCCTTATACTCCGCACTTGGCAGAAGAGTTGTGGGAAAGAGCAGGGCATAAGCCATCTGTTGCAAACGAAAAGTGGCCCGTTTATGATGCAGAGCTTACAGTTGATGCTCAAGTAGCTATTGTTGTTCAAATAAACGGCAAAGTCCGTGCAAAACTCACAATTGCAAAAGATGCTTCAAAAGAAGAAATGATAGCGCTTGCCAAAGATAACGAGAATGTCAAACGTTATCTTGCCACAGCTACTGTGCTCAAAGAAATTGTTGTTCCAAACAAGCTTGTGAGCTTTGTTGTAAAGTAATTGCTTCTTTGTCTTTTTAACAAGCAAAATTGTTGGTGTAAATAGAGCCTTTGGATTGTTCCTTTGGATTGTTCCTTTTAATTATGCCTTTAGATAGTCAGGTTTTCAGGAATATCTCCTTCCATAAATGAGGGCTTCTTTATTCCCAATGCTTTAAGAATAACAGGAGTAATATCTTTAGGCATGACAGATGAAGAAAGAGTGCTCTCTGTTACAGTATGTCCCTTAATGGCAATTGTGATTTGCCTTTCGTCAACTGTATCTCCTCCATGGTCTTTTTCAATCCCGCCGTGATCTGTTGCAACAATGAGAAGAGTTTTGTTGTAATCAAGAAGAGAATTAATTTTCTTTATGAATGCAACATCATTTTTTACTGCAGCAAGATGCTCGCTTGTTCCGTATCCTTTTGAGTGCCCGGCATCATCGGCATCCTCAATGTGGATAAAAAAGAAAGTGGGAGAATTTTCTGACAGGTATTCAATTGCCATTTGCTCTATTTGTGCAGTTGAATGGACAGTTGAGCAAAAGCGTTTGTCTGAAGATTTGTAAACCCCGGCAGACGCCTCTACAAGGCCGTAATTGATAGCATTCGATTCGCAAAATGAGGCAAGTTTTGCATTAGGATACACTTCATGGATTATCTTGAAGACACTTGGATACTGCAAGTAGGGAAAACGTTCGCATGCTATGCTTGCATTGACACATTTATGCACGTCAGGACTTACTCCATGAAGAAAAGAGCCCCAGTTTTGTGCAGTTGCAGATGGCATTTCACATGTTGCTGTGGTAGTCCATGCAGAGTTAGTGGAAAAAATATTGATAAAATCTTCTTCCTCTCCAAGCCACCTGCCGGCACCGTCAACTCCTATGAATACAACACTTTCATAGGAAGCTTCTTCCTCTGTCATTTCAAATTGCAGGCAAGAGGTTAGAATAAAAGAGATTAAAAAAAGAGGTAAGATTAAAAATATTAACAATTGTTTCATTGGTTTCATTTTTTCCTAAAATTTTTCCTAAAAGCATTCTTTTCAGCATTCTTCTTAAAAGCTTATGCTGTAACCAATTTTGAAGTCCAGTGCAAGAAAAAGAAGAGATAACTGCAAAGCTGTTACGTCTATATAGTTTCCTTCTTCTACTTCTTTTACTGCGGTTGGAATAAACGCCCAAAAATCAAAAGGTAAATAATTTGCACTGCTATTGTCTCCTCCATAATTTATGTAAGCAAAAAGAGGAAACCCTGCTTTTATGAAAATACTGCTCCTGTTTAAGTTAAAAGATGCTTTGGCATTTATATTAAAAAGTACTATGTCACCTTTTGTAAAATGGCTTATAACACCCTCCTTGCTGGAGACATGAAGAGCTGTTATGTCTGAACCAATAAAAAGGTCAAAAGAGGGTGTGTCAAAAACATCATAGTAAATACCTAAAGAAAGCCCGTGGATGAGTTTATTTCCATACGAAAATTTTTCGTATGGCGTCATATTTGCAGTTGTATCTGTAGATATGTACTTGTCCATGAGAGAATACGACAAAATCCCTCCTAAGCCTGCACTGGTATTTATACCAAGGTTAAACTCAAAACGTCCTTTTTTGCAGTTTAGTCCAACATATGAGGGAAGCCCCAAAGCTATATCCATTTTCCAGTCAAGAGCTGGAACCATAGAGAGAACAACAAGAGATAAAACAAAAATTAGAACAGTCTTTTTCACAGTCGCTATCTTCATATAAAACAAATTTTTTAGCAACAATATAATGGATAATAGTTTTCCTAATTGACACACATAGTCCTTTTGCACAATAGTTTTGTATGGACGAATTAGAAGCACGAATATTGGAGGAAGGCAAAGTTCTTCCCGGAAACATCATCAAAGTCGGCTCGTTTCTAAACCATCGCGTCGACACCGCATTTATGTCCAAAATAGCAGAAGAGTTCAAAAAATACTTTGACATTGGCAAAGTCTCTTTAATCTTGACTGCAGAAGCCAGCGGAATTGCACTGGCCACCATATGCTCTTATATTTACAATATACCAATGCTGTTTGCCAAAAAAGCCAAGAGTGACAACATTGAGGGTGGTTTGGTGTGCAGTCAAATTCATTCATATACATACAACAAGACAGTAACCCTCATTGTAGAAGCAGGCATGATTAAACCTACTGACAATGTTCTTATTATTGATGATTTTCTTGCAAACGGTGAAGCCTTGAAAGGGCTTATACACATAGTAGAGAAAACAGGTGCTCACCTTGAAGGAATAGGAATTGCAATAGAAAAAGGCTTTCAAAACGGTGGTGACAAACTTAGAAGTGCAGGGTTCAATCTCAAATCTCTTGCAATTATTGATTCTGTTGATGACGGAATTATCCGCTTTAGAAAGTAGCTTCAGGAAGTAAGAAAATGAGTAGCAATGTTAATAAAGATACCTCCGGCAAAGTGCTGGTCTTAGATTTTGGAGGACAATATAATCAACTTATAGCCCGTAGAGTAAGAGAAATGAATGTGTACTGCGAAGTGCATCCTTACAACTGGTCAATAGAAGAGATAAAGGCTTACAATCCAAAAGCAATCATATTTACAGGTGGCCCCTCCAGTGTATACAACGAAGGCTCTCCAAAGCCAAATATTGCTATTTTTTCGCTGAACATTCCAATTTTAGGCATTTGTTATGGTGCTCAAATAATGGCATATTCTCTTGGTGGAGAAGTGGTCCCTGCTCCATCTGTTGCCTCAAGAGAATATGGAAAAACAGAAACCTGTTTTGATAAGAATTCCTTAATTTTCAAAAATATTCCAAGTGAAGACATTGTTTGGATGAGCCATGGAGACAGTGTTCAAAAGTTGCCGGAAGGCTTTAAGGCATCTGCAAAAACCCCGGCATGCCCATATGCAGCATTTGAAAATCCAAAAATGAAATTTTATGCTGTCCAGTTTCATCCGGAAGTAAATCATACAATACACGGTTTTGAAATTTTGAAAGCTTTTGTTTTAGATGTTGCAAAAGCTTCTCCAACGTGGACAATGGCTAACTTCATGAATACTTCAATTCAAGATTTGAAAGAAAAGTTTGGGGCTTCAAAGGCCCTTCTTGCTCTTTCAGGAGGAGTCGACAGCTCTGTAGCTGCAGCACTCTTATCTCATGCAATAGGCAAAAACTTAACATGTGTTTTTGTTGATCACGGACTTCTCAGAAAAGATGAAGGAGATCAAGTAGAAGAAGTTTTCTCAAAATACCCCATCAACTTCATAAGAGTAGATGCTAAAGCTCGTTTTCTTGAAAAACTCAGCGGAGTAACGGAGCCGGAAAGAAAACGCAAGATTATAGGCGAAGAGTTTATACGAGTTTTTGAAAAAACAGCCAAGAGCCTTGGCGCTGTGGACTATCTTGTTCAAGGCACAATTTATCCCGATGTCATTGAATCTGGCCTTGGCAATTCTGCTGTAATCAAAAGTCACCACAATGTGGGCGGACTTCCAAAGAATATTGGATTTAAGGGTATCGTTGAGCCTTTGCGACTTTTATTCAAAGACGAAGTGAGAAAACTTGGTTTTGAATTGGGACTTCCTGCCAGTCTTGTAAACAGGCAACCATTTCCGGGTCCGGGTCTTGCAATTAGAGTGATTGGAGAAGTTACAGAAAAGAAACTTTCAATTCTAAGAGAAGCAGACTGGATTTTCAGAAGCGAACTGGAAACAAGCGCCCAAAACGGCATTGAGGTGGCAAAAAATCAATATTTTGCAGTCTTAACGAACATTAAAAGCGTTGGAGTTATGGGCGACAGCAGAACTTATGACTACACAATTGCACTTCGTAGCGTAGAAACCAGCGACTTCATGACTGCCTCCATTTCAAGAATTCCATACGAAATTCTTGAAAAAGTCTCCAACCGCATTGTCAACGAAGTTCCCCATGTAAACCGCATTGTCTACGACATCACAAGCAAACCACCAGCAACTATTGAGTGGGAATAATCCACGGCACTTAAATATGAAAAAGAAAGAGCTTGGAGAAGTTTCAAAGTTTGCATCCCGCACTCTAAAAGCCGATGGCATTGGAACAGCAGAGTTTGATGTTTTACATGTCATTCGTAAAAATCCAAAAATTACTCAAAAAGAAATTTGCAATACGCTTGGCCTTGATAAAGGAGCTGTAGCAAAGCAAATTGCAAATATGGAAAACAAAGGGTATGTAGTGAGGGAAAACAACCCTAAAGATGGGCGTAGTCAACTGCTTTATGCAACAGAAAAAGCGAATGTACTAAAAAACTCAAAAGCCCATGTTGAGACTCTTTTTTATCAATGGCTCTTGGAAGATTTAACAAGTGAAGAAACAGACAGCTTTGTGAAAACACTTGATAAGCTTTATTTGAAGTGCAAGAACGAAAGTAAGAATAATTTTGAAACAATGTCACAAATAGTGAAGAGAAGTGAAAAAAATGAAGAAAAAACATAATTACAGGCTATCACAAGCAATGTCTTTTATTATTTTATTTGGAATTGTCAGCCTTTTTTCCGATATGACCCACGAAGGAGCTTCAAGCATAAGAGGTGCTTATTTATCACTATTGGGTGCAAGTGCCGGAGCCATTGGATTTGTGTCCGGGCTTGGAGAGTTAATTGGATATTCCATGCGTTACGTTTTTGGAAAAATTACAGACAAAACCAAACTTTATTGGCCCATGACAATTTTAGGTTATGTATTGGATGTCTTGGCAGTTCCCGCTCTTGCATTGGTGGGTGAAAACGGTTGGATTGCAGCTTGCTCTCTTTTGGTAATTCAGCGTATGGGCAAAGCAATCAAAAAGCCCGCCAAAGATACAATTATGTCATTTGCAGCAAGTCAAGAAGGCGTTGGAAAAAGCTTTGGACTCCAAGAAGTCTTAGACCAAATTGGTGCATTTCTTGGACCTGTGTTGCTGTATGTTGTTATGCTGTTTAAGAAGGAAGGCTCGCAATTTGAAATCTACTCCACCTGTTTTGCCTTTCTTGTAATCCCTGGAGCCATTACTTTGGTGCTACTTCTCATAACAAGGCACAAATTCCCTAATCCCGATAATTTTGAGCCAGAGCCCAAAGAATACGTACCATTTACAATTAAGAGAAGTTTTGTTTTATACATAGTTGGAATTAGCCTTTTTGCTTTTGGTTTCATTGATTACTCTCTTATTGTTATGCACGTGCAAGCAAAAGGCTTGATTGGCAGTACATCTTTGCCTTTGTTATATGCAAGTGCAATGCTACTAGATGCTATCTCTGCTCTTTTCTTTGGCCTTTTGTATGATAAAATTGGAGTTAAAGCTTTAATTTGGTCTACGTTATTATCGGCTCCATTTGCTATTTTTGTTTTTGCGTTTGATTCTGTTTCTCTTCTTATAACGGGAGTTCTTCTTTGGGGCATTGGCATGGGTGCTCAGGAATCCATTCTCAAAGCAGCAGTGACTTCAATTGTTCCAAAGGCAAGCAGAGCCACCGGCTATGGTATTTTTGAATTTTCTTTTGGGGTTTTTTGGTTTTTAGGCAGTTGGCTTCTTGGTCTTCTCTACGATGTAAACATCCTTGCCATGACAGTTGTCTCCGTTGCCTCTCAACTTGCTGCAATTCCTCTGTATTTTGTAACTGACAAATTAAAAAAATCCCCTTGAGACATTTTTGTTTCAAGGGGAAAAGTATGCAAAAGAGGGCTTAAGCTCTGCTCATTGCCTCTTGGAAGTCGCGCTGGTCTGTGAAGATTTCCTGTTTGTACGGGTTTTTCTTTTGAGTTATAGCGCGTTTAATAATAGTTGCAAGAATGAGTACATTGGCTATCAATGCAATAACGGCAATAATGCCCTGCATTCTTGGGTCTGCTGCAGTAGGGCGTGTTGCTGCATCCATAACACCGTCTTTGTACAGTGTTGGGATGACTGTGAATACGCTGTCGTCCTGAAATAGTGGGAATACTTGTGCAAACATACACCACAATGCCAGTGTGTTGGCACGGTTCTGAATCCATCCGCCCTTGTTCCAAAAATGGTTTGCAAAAGTTGGTGCAAGCAAGAGTGCCAAGCCACAGTACCATGCATGTGTTGGAAGACAATTGTATGTGTACTCAAAGTTCCAAAGGTCATAAGCAAGAATGTAGCACCATGTCATATCGGGCCAAAGCATATCTTTTTGGTCTTTGGAAGAGTAGATACCCCACCATGCTGTCATACAAAAGATGTTGATAATGCCGGCAATGCCGTTGAGCCAGTTCCACCAGCCTCCATATAGCCATACATTTTCAGAGGACAACCACCAACGGTCTCCAAATTCTTTAAGTGCAATAGCGCCCTTGATGCCCGACTCAAAATCACTGGCAACAGCAATGAGGATGTTAATGGCAACGATGACAAAAGGAAATGCCTTGAACCAATCAGTCTTGCCAATGCTCCATTTATACTTGAGCATCATAAAACCAATACATCCAGTGGTTGCAGCGTACAGCTTGGCATAGTGGAACCAGCTGTTCATGTTGGTGTAGGTTTGGTTGTTCAAAGCCCATTTGGCACCTTTACTTGCGCCAATGGCAATAACGATAAAGTAAACCGTTAGAGCGGCAGGTAGAGCAATAAAGCAGGTAAATCCGCCTATTTTGGTTCTGCGGGCAAATTCATTTGCGAGCACAAGTCCGGTGAATACCAGCAGGAATCCCAAAAGCTGGTACAGTGCGGTTTCTCCGTAAATTTGGAAAAACATTTTATACCTCTCTTTAGAGTTTTTTGTAAAAAGAGCTTTGTAAATGAAGGCAGTTTCTCAAAAACCTCTTTAATGTAATTAACTCCGCCTTGCAAGGACGGATTTTCTCCCTTTTGTGTGTCTTTTTTTTAGACTGAGAACCTTTTGGTCTTTAAGCCTAAGAATATCACAAGAACATGAAGATGTCATTATTTGGACCCTGTTTGGATACCCGTTTAGACTTGCAAAACTGTTTAGACGCCTGTTTAGGCTCCTGATATTGCTTAACTGTTTTGTGAAAGGGACTTGCAATTCCGGGTCCTGAATATGCTTGGAGTGAGGCCTTTTAATTCTTTGAAAGTTTTGGCAAAGTAGCTCATTTCTATAAAACCGCATCGTCTGCCAATGTCAGAAATTGTCAAATTTGTGCCAAGCAGTAAGTCAGTGGCTTTTTGAATGCGGATTTGTTTTACATACTGGATTGGAGAATGTCCAAGTAAAGACTTAAAACAGCGAAGACATTCGCTTTCACTAATATTGGCACTTTCTGCAATTTGACTGAGAGAAATCTCCTCGCTGTAATGCTCTTGAATGTATTGCAACATTGTTTTGATTCGCTTTCCGTCTCTCAAGTCCTTTTTAGAAGGTTCTTTCTGAGACAAAGGGAGATTTTGAGAAAGAAGAAAAATGATTTTGGAAAGAAGTTCCCTTGTTCTGAATTCAAACCCGTCTTTT
>CAVGEF010000096.1:0-13962 GCA_963628205.1 Bacteroidaceae bacterium | reverse complement strand
CTGTCTACACTGCCTCCCACAAAACGGGCATGAAAGACGATGGAACGCAAATAACACGGAGTTTCTCCTTGTTGCCATACTCCATGCAAAATACCCGTGTTAATGAAAAACCCTTCCCCTTGTTTTACAAAACAGTTGTTACCGTTAATGCAAACGCGGGCTGTCCCTTGCTCAACTACAAAAACTTCCACTTCTTCATGCCAGTGCCAGGAGACTTCCATTGTACTGAGGTCATCATGGTAGCAGGCAACAGGAAAGAGAGCTGTGCCATGTTTGACCAACTCTTGTCCTTTTGGATTAGTAGAAATGGGAAGGCAAGCGCTTAAAACCATTTTATACCTCTTTGGCGATTTTGTTGCATAAAATTGCCGGTTTTGAAGTAATAATATCATTTCTTTTGTGATATCATTATACCTCAACTAGGGAGGAATGCAATATGACTCACTTGCTTTTGGCAGTGATTTACGTTTCTTTTATCAGTTTGGGCTTACCGGATTCTTTACTTGGTTCTGCATGGCCTACAATGTATACTCAACTTGAAGTTCCTGTTTCATATTCCGGAATAATTTTCATGATTATTTCAGTTGGAACTATTATTTCCAGTTTACAAAGTGATCGTTTGACACGTCGTTTGGGGACGGGAAAAGTAACAGCTTTCAGTGTTGCTACGACAGCTTTAGCTTTATTTGGATTTTCAATAAGCCATGAGTTTTACCACCTTTGTCTTTGGGCTATTCCTTACGGTCTTGGAGCCGGAAGTGTGGATGCTTCTTTGAATAATTATGTTGCACTTCACTATGAGAGCAAACATATGAGCTGGTTACATTGTATGTGGGGCATTGGGGCAGCGTCCGGGCCTTATATCATGGGCTATGTTATTACTCATAACGGAACATGGAACGGAGGATATGGATACATTGCAATTCTTCAAATTGTGTTGACAGCTATATTGCTTTTTAGTCTTCCGCTTTGGAAAGGACGCCCACAGGTAAAAGACGAGACAGGCAGCGTTATTGAAGCAAAAGCTCTTTCTGTAAAAGAAGTTCTAAAACTAAGCGGTGTTAAAAATGTTTTGATTTGTTTCTTTTGTTATAGCTCGCTGGAGCAAACTACAGGACTTTGGGCAAGCAGTTATCTTACTTTATATAAAGGCGTTCCTGCTGAAACTGCTGCTTCTTTTGCCAGTATGTTTTTCATTGGGATTACTATTGGACGTGCATTAAACGGTTTTGCTTCCATGAAGCTCAATGATGTGCAAATGGTACGCATGGGGCAAATTGTGGTCGCTTGCGGTATCATAGTAATGTTCTTGCCGTTGGGAGCAACTGTTTCTTTGGCGGGGTTTGTAATGATTGGCCTTGGATGTGCTCCAATTTATCCCTGTCTCATTCACTCAACTCCCTCTCATTTTGGTGCCGATAAATCACAAGCTATCATTGGCATCCAAATGGCAAGTGCGTATGTTGGAACCAGTATCATGCCTCCTGTTTTTGGGCTAATTGCCCAGCACATCACAGTGTCTTTACTTCCTGTTTATTTGATTGTTTTCTTAACTTTAATGATTGTTATGCACGAAAGCTTAATTTGCAAAACCAAAACAAAGGCTTGCAAAACTTCTATTTCAAACACTTAGTAGTTGCAAACCACTGGCTTGTGTGCACAAAAAACCTCAGAGCTCTTTTTGAAAAAACCTCTACAAAACGAAAATTTTTCTTTACAAATAGCCTAAACGGGTGCAAAAAAAGGAGAAAAAGAAAATGAGGAAACTGTTATCAGTCTTGTTAATCCTAGTGGTTTCACTTTCACTTTTTGCTCAGGGAGCAAAGGAAAGTAAATCTACACAGCTTGTCATTGCAAATGCTCCAAAATGTATTGGAATTGCATGGTGGGACAGAATGGCTGTTGGTAACGATGCTTTTGCAAAGAGAACCGGCTCAGAAGTATACCAGGTTGGAAATGCAGGTGTTGCAGACACAGCAGTTCAGGTTCAGACAATAGAAGATATTATTGCTTCCGGAGCTGATGCTATTACTGTCATTCCTTCTGACGTTGCAGCTCTTGAACCTGTTCTTGCAAAAGCTCGCCAGAATGGTATTGTCGTCATTAGCCACGAAGCAGAAGGCATGAAGAATGTCGATTATGACATTGAGGCTTTTATCAATGCTGAATATGGTGCACACGTTATGGATAACCTTGCTGCAGAAATGAACTATGAGGGTGGCTATGCTATCATCATGGGCGGTCTTACAATGACTTCACACCAGCAGTGGACAGAAGCAGCAATTGCAAGGCAAAAGGAAAAATATCCTAATATGTATCTTGTTTGTGATCCACTTGAAGCAGCATCAATTGAGGGCACATACAGCACAACAAAAGAACTTCTTTCCAAATATGCCGATATCAAGGGTGTAATTGGCTGGGATATGCTAAATCCTCCTGGAATTGCACGTGCAGTTGAAGAAGCAAACAAGGTTGGTTCAATTGCTGTTACAGGAACATGTCTTGTATCTGTTGCCGGTGATTACATGAAAAACGGCACAATCAAGACTATTTCTTTCTGGGATCCGGCTGCAGCAGGCGAAGCAATGTGCGAACTTGCAGTTAAGGTTAAGAACGGAGAAGCTATCGTAGACGGCATGAACCTTGGCGTCGAAGGATATGAAAGCATTAGTGTTAAGGGAAATACCGTTTATGGTGCAGCTTGGGTTGATGCTAATGTAGGAAACATGGATCAGTATAATTTCTGATAAAGTTCAAATTATTTAAGTCCAGTCGGTCAGGGCAGTTTCTGTCCGGCTGGATGTTTTTTGGCTCATTGGGGCTTTCGTAAGTATGGAAATAGTTAGAACAAATAATCTGGTAAAAAAGTTCGGTGGTGCTTTTGCACTAAATGGCATGAACTTTTCTATTGGAGAAAATGAAATCAGATGCCTTTTGGGAGAGAATGGCTGTGGCAAATCTACTTTGATTAAAATAATATCGGGCTTTCATAAATTTGATGATGGCCAGTTGTATATCTTTGACAAGAAGGTAGATAAGGCTTATTCCCCGGAAGAAGCAATACAAAGTGGAATACAGGTAATTTATCAGGATTTTGCTTTATTCCCAAATATGACTATTGCAGAGAATATAATGATGTACAAGTCTGTGAGTGGAAAGAAAATTTTCTCCTTGAAAAAGGCTATACAGGAAGCACAGGCTGTCGTTGACCATATTAAATTTAACGTTGATGTTACAAAGTATGTTTATCAACTCAGTGTTGCGGAAAAACAAATGGTTGCCATTTGTAGAGCTCTTGTTCTGAATCCAAAGCTACTGGTAATGGATGAGCCTACTACAACTCTTACAAAGAAAGAAGTTGATAAGCTTTTTGAAATAGTACTTGCGTTGAAAGCTGAAGGCGTTTCCATTTTGTTTGTTTCTCACAAGCTTGATGAAGTTTACAGGGTTTGTGATTCAGTTACTATCATGAGAAACGGCTCTTGTGTTTTTTCATGTAACAGAGGCGAGAAAATTCCGTCCAAAGAAGAGACTATAGAGTACATGACAGGCCATAAGGTCAGCTCTGAATGCATGACTTCTAATTGTGAAGATAATCCAATAATTATGGATGTTTCAGGTTATAGTCTTGATGGTGCTTTTGAAGATATTTCATTCAAACTCCATGAAGGTGAAGTAATAGGAATTACAGGTCTTCTTGGTTGTGGAAGAAGTGAACTTGCAGAGTCTTTGTTTGGAATTATGCCGGCAAACCGTGGCAGTGTGACGATTAAAGGTAAAAACCTTTCAATAATTGAAAATATAAGCAAGGCTATGGATGCAGGTATTTCCTACGTTCCGGATGACAGGCTCACAAAAGGTCTTTGTTTAAGACAAAGTATCTATAACAACTCTCTTTCTTGTACTGTAGATGATTTATCAAACAAGAGAGGAGTACTTGACAGACATGCTGTAAAGGAATTTTACAGAGAGGCATTCTCTTCCATAAGCATTCCCAACTTTAAGGGAGAGAACCCTGTATCTTCGCTTTCAGGAGGAAATCAGCAAAAAGTTGTTTTGATAAAATGGCTTGCAACGAATCCTTCCATTCTTATTCTTAATTGTCCAACTGTAGGTGTTGATGTTGGTGCTAAGAGCGAAATTCTCTCTCTTGTTGCAGAATTGGCAAAAGAAAAAGGTGTTGGTGTCATTGTTATAAGCGATGACTCTTATGAGCTACTTCAAATATGTAGCCGTATTTTAATTATGAAAGACGGAAAAATTTCAACTGAAATACCAAGTGAAAATCTATCGGTGGATAGACTTGAAGAGATGATTAACACAGAAGAGGGGGCAGAGGTATGAAAATTGGTAAATTTGAAATACGACTGAATTCCCAACTTATTTTGTTGTGCCTTATCATTCTTGTATGGCTTTGTTTTGGACTTATAAACCCTAACATTTTGTCCGTGGCAAACACATATTCTATTTTAAGTTCTTCTCTTGTTCCTCTTATGCTTGCATTACCGCAAATGCTCATAATTGCAATGGGCGGGACAGACATGTCGTTTACCGTTATAGCTTCCATTTCTTCATACATTACTTTGAGGATATGGGATGTAAATAGCGCTTCTTCTGTTCCTGTTTTCTTTTTAATTTTGGGAGCAATTGCAATAGGTGTTGTTTGTTATTTGATAAACTGGTTCTTGGTGGACAAAGTAAAAATTTCTACATTTATTGCTACTTTGGGTGTTAATTCCATGCTTAAAGGTTTTGTTTTGGCTTTTGTAAGCAGCAGTTATGTAAACTCTCTCCCAAGTGCACTGAAAGCGTTCAGTACAAGCTCAATTGCTACTGCTGTTAATACAGAAGGCGTAGAATATGTGCTCCATATTTCCATCATATTTGTGATAATTCTTTATGTCCTACTGTACTTCATGATGGAGAAGACAATGTTTGGACGTAAGATTTATTCCATTGGCGCAGATGAAGATGCCGCAAGAAGAGCCGGAATAAATGTTTCCAGAGTTCGTTTGTTTGCTTTCATTCTTGCAGGTATCCTATGCGGTCTTACCGGAGTACTTCATGATTCTCTTTCCCGTTTCAGTATGCCTCTTCCTCCTGATGTCGTAGGAAAAGAACTTAATAGTATTGCAGCTGTCGTGATTGGAATTGGAGGGTCAAAGAAAGCAAGCGGTATTGTGGCCGGTACGTTCTTAGGTGTTCTCTTGCTGCAACTTGTAAGCTCTAACCTTGTAATGCTGGGTGTCCCGTCTTATTGGCAGCAGTTTGTTTCCGGCGTAATTATTTTAATTGGGCTTGTTTTCCAAGCAATGCAGTTTGTGAAAAAGGCAAAGAGGTAATTGATATGATAAAACCAATGAAAGATATAGGAATAAGCAAAGAAACAAGAAGACTTCTTATTGTTACTGTGCTTTTGTTTGTACTTATGTCGTTACTTCGACCTAATCTCTTTTTAAGGGCTTCCAACTTTACATCAATGGGGTATCAGATTCCGGAACTTGGTTTTTACTCTGTTGCCATGATGCTTGTAATGCTTTCCGGTGGAATTGACTTATCAATAGTACCAATTGGCAATTTGTCCGGTGTTATATCGGCGTCGATTATCTCTAATGCAATGGGCTCTGGTGTGTCCGGTACCCAGTTGGCCTTTACCGTAGCCGGCGCTTTTATTCTTTCGCTTCTTGTTGGCTTATTGATGGGCGGAATAAACGGATTGATTATTGCCAATTTGAAGGTTTCTCCAATGCTCCTGACTATGGCAACTGCATCAATTGTAACAGGGATAAGCATCATAATCACAAAAGGTAAAAGCGTGTCCGGAATACCCGATTATTTACTTTATTTGGGAAATAACACGCTTTTGGGATTGCCTTATGCTTTATGGCTTTTGATTATTGTTTTGATTGCTGTTTCTTTCCTTCTTAATAAGACTGAATTTGGATTCAAGTTAAAGATGGTTGGAAGCAATGCTTTGGCAAGTATGTATTCAGGCATTAATGTTAAGGCAATCTTAGTTAAGACTTACATGATAAGCGGCTTTATAAGTTCTATTTGCGGGCTTGAAATTCTTATGAAAACAAATACAGCAAAGTCTGACTATGCAAGTACATACGTGCTGCAAGCCATTCTTTGTGCTGTTCTTGGGGCAACCAATCCCGATGGCGGTTTTGCAAAAGTTTCCTGTTTGGTTCTCTCGCTATTGTCTTTGCAGTTCCTTTCAAGTGGTTTTAATATGCTAAGACTTGGCGGGTACTACAAAGATTTTTCTTGGGGCCTGTTACTTCTATTCGTCTTGTCTTTAGAGTTCTTTTACTCCAAAATCAAGGGGCGTAAAAAGCTAAGTAAAAAGGTAAAGGTAAAAGGGTAAAAATGATTGAAAGTGCATTTTTAGAAGAACGTAGAGACCAAATTATTAAAGTAGTAGAAGAAAGAGGGCGTATTTCGACCAAAGAATTAAGCAACCTCATGGATACTTCTGTGGTTACAATCAGAAACGATATCAACGAGCTTGCTGACCGTGGCTTGATTGTAAAAACCCATGGAGGGGCTGTTTCTTTTTCTAAAGTCGCAAATTACGAGCCTTCGTCTGCTATGAAGTCTTTGAACAAGGTAAAAGAAAAAAAGAGGATAGCAGAAAAAGCTGCTGAACTCGTTTTACCCGGAGAGGTAATTATTCTTGATTCCGGCTCTACAACTTTTGAAATTGCAAAACTTTTACAACATAGAAGCGATATAACTGTTGTTACAAATGACATTCAAATTGCAAACTTCCTTTCTCTCAACTCAAATATGGAAATTGTTGTTGCAGGAGGAACAAAAGCAAAAGGTGTATTCACTTTAAGTGGCCCTATAACAATGAAATTTTTTGAAAGCCTTCATGCAAACAAGCTTTTTCTTGGTTGCGATGGTATTGATTTGGATGTTGGTGTAACAAACAGAATTCTTGATGAAGCCGGAATAAAGAAAGCAATGATTGATGCAACTGAAGAGGTTATTGCCGTAGCGGACTCTTCTAAGATGGGAAAGAAATTTTTTGCAAAGGTGTGTTCTCTTTCAAAAGTAAGCAAGTTAATCATTGATGAGATGTCTGAAAAAGACAAAGTTAAAGCTATTTCGTTAGGGGTGGACTACGTGATAGCTTGAGACCTTTTAATGGTTACGGGCCGTAAGAGGTCGTAATAAAGGGCGTAAAAAATTGAGGGTATACAAGGGATGGAAAAATATTTACTGGGAATTGACATAGGAACAAATGAGACAAAAGGGTGCCTTATAAAAACTGGTGGTGAACTTGTATGCAGTGCCAAACGGGAACACTGTTTAATTATGCCGGCTCCGGGATTTGCAGAACATGACCCTGAGGGTCAATGGTGGGTAGATTTTACCGGCATTATTGAAGAAGTAAAATACAAAGCTGCAATTCAACCTGAGCAAATTGTGGCTATTGGTGTAAGTACCATAATGGCGGCTGTTACGTTTTTAGATGAAGACTTACGGCCTCTTAGAAACGCAATTTTATATGGTATTGATTCTCGTAGCAGTAAGCAGGCTAAAGATTTAACAGAGCGTATTGGCAGAGAAAAACTCAAAAGAATATGTAAGGTTGATGAGCTTAACACAGAAAGTTTTGGGCCTAAGATTCTTTGGGTTAAAGAAAATGAGCCTGAGGTGTATGAAAAGACAAGGCATATTACATTTGCATCGGGTTATATCAATGCAAGGCTTACAGGCAATTTTGCCGTAGACAAGTATTCTGTTACAAGTGCAACGCCCATGATAAATAATAATACATACACATGGGACGATGAATTGACCTCGTTCGTATGTAGAAAAGAAATGCTTCCAAAGGTGGTAAATACTGCTACTGTAATTGGATACGTTACAAAAGAAGCTTCAAAAGAGACTGGTCTTGCAGAGGGCACTGCCGTAATTTGCGGTACAACTGATGCAGGAGCCGAGGCTTTGAGTGCAGGTGTTACACAAGCTGGAGATACTATGCTTATGTATGGTTCTACTGCATTTCTTTTGCATGTTAAGGTTCCGTCTGCAGTTTATGACGAAAAACTATGGCCTACGCCGTATGTCATTCCAAAATATGATTGTGTCTGTGCCGGTACCAGCACTGCGGGCTCTATAACCAAATGGCTTAAAACAGAGTTTGCCAAAGACCTTATTGAAAAGGAAAAACGCGGTGAATTGAACGCTTTTGATGCTTTGTTCCGTGAAGCAGAAAACATTCCTGTTGGCAGTGATGGCCTTGTTCTTCTACCTTATTTCATGGGTCAGCGCATGCCAGATTCAAATCCTAACGCTACAGGTTTAATGATGGGATTGACTCTTATGCACACTCGTGGCCATGTTGTGCGAGCAGCATTTGAGGGAATTGGCTACAACATAGCACAAATTCTTTCCTTTTTAGGACCGGGGTTTGCTTATTGTAAAGATAACGTTAGGGCAATTGGCGGTGGCACGAAAACTCCGCTGTGGCTACAAATTGTCAGTGATATAGCCAACATAACCCAAACTGTTCCAAAGGTCAAAATGGGCGCCAGTTACGGAGATGCTCTTCTTGCAGGCTTGGGCGTGGGATTGATTTATGACGAGGCATCTATTGCTTCAAAAATTCAGACCGATTACGTAGTACATCCAAACAAAGAAAAACATGGACAATATCTTAGATATTTGGATTTGTTTGATAGGCTTTATAAAACCAATCGAACATTAATGAGCGACATTTTGGCTGTTAGCCAAATGAAATAGAATGAAGGGGTTTTAATATGAGTTGGTTAAAAGATTTGTTTAAGACAGAAAAACCGATTATTGCAATGTGTCATTTTAGGAGTCTTCCCGGAGATCCTTATTATGATAGAAAAGGTGGTATGCAACAGGTCATAGATTATGCATATCAAGAGATGTGTGATTTGCAGGAAGGTGGTGTTGATGCCATTATGTTCTCAAATGAGTTCAGCATGCCATATCTTACACAGGTAAGACCTGTTACAACAGCTGCAATGGCAAGAATTATTGGTGAAATCAAATCATCTCTTAAAGTTCCTTTTGGTGTAAACCTTCTTTGGGACCCGTATGCTTCTTTGGATCTTGCTTCTGCTACCGGTGCTTCTTTCATTAGAGAAATAATGAGTGGTGTTTACGCAAGTGATTTTGGATTGTGGAATACAGACTCCGGAAAAATTGCCCGCCATCGCATGGAAGTTTGTGCTGAAGATGTCAGAATGCTTTACAATATTGTTCCGGAGGCTGCAAAGTATCTTGCAGACAGAGACATTGCAGAGGTTGCAAAAACAACCGTATTCAACTGCAAGCCCGATGTCATATGTGTTTCAGGTATAACTGCAGGCTCCTCTGCTGATATGTCAGTTCTTTCCCGTGTAAAAGAAGCTTTGCCTAATACTCCTGTTTTTGCAAACACAGGATGCAAGCCACAAACAATTGAGCAAATTCTTTCTATTGCAGACGGAGCTGTTGTTGGAACTACATTTAAGAAAGACGGTAAGTTTGAGAACCATGTTGACAGAGACAGAGTCAAAGCTTTCATGGATGTAGTTGCCAAGGCCAGATAAAACTTGGATGGTGCTTGCTTGTAGCTAAAAGGAGTGTTCCTAATGGATAAGAGATGGCTTAAACTTGGTGAGATTCTCGTAAAAGATGCTGTGAGTGTGAAACCGGGCGAAAAAGTAATGATTGCAATGGTTGAGCCTGAGGCCTTTGATCTGGCAAAAGGAGTATATGAAGCTGTTGTAAAGGCGGGAGGTTATCCTCAAGTTCAAATATTAAGTGAAGAGTTCAAACATAGCTTACTGCGCTATGGGAATGAAGCTCAAATTGGTTGGGTTCCTGAGATTGAAGCTTACGGCATGGATTGGGCAGACGTCTACATTGCTCTTCGAGGAGCCCACAACTTGGGAGAACTCAGCGACATACCAACAGAGAAATCTGTTTTACAGCAAAGAGCCATGGGAGTTATTTCCTCATACAGGTGGCAAAAAACCCGTTGGACTTTGGTAAGAATTCCAACAGATGCCTTTGCAGTACAGGCTCAATGCGACTATGACTCTGTTCTTGATATGTTCTTCAATGCCTGTTTCATTGATTTTGAAAAAGAAAGATCCAAATGGGAAGCTTTTGCTTCTAAGCTCGAGAGTGGTCATGAGGTTCAAATTAAGACTCCCGATACCAATTTAAGATTTTCTGTAGAAGGAAGGCTTTGGCATCCGTCTCTTGGAGGAACCAATATTCCTGACGGAGAGATTTATACGGCTCCTGTTACAAGCACAATTGATGGCTATATTAGTTTTGAGCACCCCGGAGTTCTTGGGGGACATCTTGTAAGAGATTTATATTTGAGATGGGAAAAGGGAAAACTTGTAGAAGCAAAATCTTCCAATGAACAGGAATATCTTAATTCTATTGTCTATCAAACACCTGGAGCTGACTTGATTGGAGAGTTTGCATTAGGGATAAACAGTGAAATGAACAGGTTCTGTAATGATATTCTTTTTGATGAAAAAATATATGGAACAGTGCATATTGCACTTGGCCGTGCATATCCTGAAGTAGGAGGCACAAACGAGTCTTCCATTCACTGGGACATCATAAAAGATACACGTCTTCCCGGTTCAGAAGTTCTTCTTGACGGTAAAACCATTCTAAAGGACGGTAAGTTTATTCTTGCTTGATTTGTTTTTTTGTTATACCCATTATACCTGTTTTACTTTGGACTGAAAGGTATAATGGGTATGATGTGTTTGCGATATCTCTATGAAAGAGCTCCAATTGTTTGTTCTGTACCTTTGTACTGTTAGAGGTTCATTTGCAAGGCTCTTCTTTTTCTTGTTTTTTGGGCAATGTTACAGTAAAGGTTGTGATTCCTTTGTTGCTTGTTGCCAATATTGTGCCTGAATGAAGAGCGCACACTTTATTCACTATTGCAAGACCAATGCCATAGCCTTCAGAAGAATGAGATTCATCGGCTTGGTAGAATTTGCGGAAAATGTGGTCTATCTTATCATTTGGAATATCTTTTCCTGTGTTTGAGAATGAAACAAAAAGGTCCTGTCCGTTTTCTTTGATAGTGATTGATACTGTGCCGTTTTCGTCTGAAAACTTAATTGCATTATCCAAAAGGTTTATCCAAATTTCTTTTAACAGTTCTTCATTTGCTTCAATCAGGTACTCGCCAAAGTCTATGTCCATGTTCAAGTTTTTTGTAGCCCATTTCTCTTCCAATAACAGCACTACAAAGCGGATTTGCTCAGAAAGATTAAAAGAAGAAATATTCGAAAGCATTGTTAAGTTTTCAACACGAGTCAGTATCATTACGTTATCGGCCATTCTTGTAAGTCTTTTGGACTCGTCTTCTATGACAGTCAAATATTCATTTCTTTGCTCTTCTGTTAAATTACTGTTTCGCAAAAGTTTTGCAAAACCTACTATGGAGGCTATTGGTGTCTTGAATTCATGCGAAAAATTGTTAATGAAGTCGCTTCTGAACATTTCTGTTTGGTCAAGTTCCCGGGCGGCTCTGTTGAAGCTCTTTTCTACTTTCTTGAATGTGGGAAAATTCCCAATTGGTTTGCCAAAATGCAATCGTACTTTGAAATCCCCGGCTGCAAGGCGATTTAGCTGTGAGATGATTTTATGGATGGGGCTTAGAAAAATTGCACTTCCCATTGAGTTTGTAAGAATAAGTCCAATTACAAGGCTTGAGCAAAATACAAAGACCAATATGTCCAAGAGTCCTACTTTGCCACTGTCAATTGCCATAACCCCTGTTTTTGCCAAGAGAAGGACTATAAGAAAAGTCAAAAACATGGCAATGCTTATGATGATAAAGACAACTATGGAAAGCAATAACATTAGTCCTATCTTACTTGTGTAGTCTTTTTTCTTCATTTGTTCCGCCTTATACTTTCTTTATTGCCTTATAGCCCAGTCCTCTTACAGCTACAATCTCAAATTCATTCCAGTTTTCAAAACGTTTGCGAAGCCTTCCAACATGAACGGTTACAGTCTCCCATCCCGTTTCACTTTCATTTCCCCATATTTCATCCATAAGTTGTATTCGCGTGAAAATTTGTCCTGGGTAAGAGAGTAGCTTAAATAAGAGCATAAATTCCTTTTGAGGCAGTTCCACTACTTCGTTTTTCCTTGTTACTGTTAAAGAAGAGTAGTCCAATGTAACATCTCCAAGGACTATTTTTTGCTCACTTGCAATGTGGGCCCGGCGCAGTAATGCTTTTATGTGCAAAAGCAGTTTTTCTTCATCTATGGGCTTGGTTATATAGTCGTCTGTACCAACCATGTAGCCTTTCTTTTCATCGGGAAGCATGCTTTTTGCTGTAACCATTAGGATTGGCAGTGTGCTGTTGTTCTCTCTTACAAGTTTTGTAAATTCGTAGCCATCCATTTTGGGCATCATAATATCAAGTACAACAAGGTCAATGTGTTCTTTTTCTAGAATTTGCAGTGCTTCAATGCCGTTTGTTGCAGTTGTAACTGTATAACCGGCATTCTCCAATATTGCACTCAAGAGCATTCTCGTGTGTTTGTCATCATCGCAAACAAGGATGCAAAACATGGATCTCCTCCCTGTGTCTTGTACATGGCACATTATAAACAAACGCATTATAAACAAAAACCGTATAAACAAAAACAGTATAAACAAATGCCGGCTGTTTTGCATTCAAAAACAAAGTAAAAACAAAGTAAAAACAAATCAAAACGGGTTTCGTAAGATAATGAAAAGCATAAGAAAGATATTTTGGCAGCCAAAATGGAAACAAACCGGAACCTAAGCCATGGCACAAACTGCACTTTTCAAAAATTTTTATGAGTTTCGTTTCAGTTTAGAATTCTTTTGTAAACTTAATGCTCAAAAAGATTAATGTGCAGTAAAGAGGTTTTTGCAAAAACTTCTAAAATGTGCGTTTTGTTCTTTGGAAAGTTAATTTTTGGGGGAATTTTATAATGAAAAAAGTAAAGATTATTACTGACTCCTGTGCAGACTTGAGTTCAGAGCAACTTAAGGCTTACGACATTGACTATGCCAAAATGTCCACAATATTGGATGGAAAAGAATCTCCTGCTCTTCTTACTTGGAGCTATGATGATGTTCATAAATTCTATGACACAATCAGAGGCGGGAAACGCATTACAACAGCTCAAGTTTCCGTTGAGGAATTCAACCGCATATTTACACAGTATCTTGATGCGGGGTATGACATTGTATACATTGCATGTTCTTCAAAACAAAGCGGAAGTGTCAACACGGGTTTTGTTGCGGCAAAAAAGCTTCTTGAAAAGTATCCGCAATCTTCTATTTACTGTATTGATTCTCTTAATGCAACGATGGGAGAGGGTATGCTTGCAATGAAGGCAAGTGAATTTGCTTCCCTTGGAAAGAGTGCAGAAGAGGTTAAAGATTATATTCTTTCTATTCGCAAGAACGTTCAGGAATTTGCAACAGTACATACACTTGAGCATCTTAGGAAGTCGGGGAGAGTTTCTGCGTCATCGGCCTTCTTGGGTAATTTGATGGGAATTAAGCCAATTTTGGTTGCAGATTTGAGTGGTAGGCAGGTAGCTTTCAAGAAAGTCAAAGGTCGCCAAAATTCATTGGTCGAGATAGTCAAACTTCTTAAAGAAAACATAATTGAGCCGGAAAACCAAACTGTGTATATTGCGCATGCCGATTGTCCTGTAAGTGAGGTTGAAGAGTTGAAAAATCTCATTAAGACAGAGATAAATCCTAAAGATGTTGAGGTTGGTTATATTGGACCCATCGTTGGTGCTTCAACCGGTCCTGACACCATTGGCATTTGGGGTTTTGGCAAACCTGTTACTTTTGATGCCGAGTAATTTGACGCAGAACCCAAGAAAGGAAGCGATAATGAATCAGCAAAAGACAATAGACGGAATACTTCTTGCAAAAATGTTCAAAAG
>CAVGEF010000095.1:0-2425 GCA_963628205.1 Bacteroidaceae bacterium | reverse complement strand
CTAAAAGTCTTTCAACCAGTTCTTCTCTGGGGTCAACGTATTGTTCATCAAATTCAACTTCAATGGGGAGCATCATTTGACTTTTAATCCAAATAAGCTCAGCTGCCATTTTATAGAACTCTGATAAATCCTGTAGACCTATTTGTTCTGCATGATGGATGTATTCCAAAAACTGGTCTGTAATTTGAGCAATGGGAATATCGTAAATATTTATTTGTGCTTTTTGAATGTATGCCAAAAGCACATCCAAAGGACCATCATAAGCGCCGGTATGAAATTCAACCATATTAAGTGTTTAATTACTCCTGAGTTTTTTCACCGGACCCAAAAATAGCTTCTCTAAGTTTTGCATCAAGCTCCGCCATGACATCCGGATTTTGTTTCAGGAAAACAATGACATTGTCCCTGCCCTGTCCTATTTTCTCTCCGTTGTATGAGTACCAGGAACCTGTTTTTTCAAGAATGCCATGTTTTAGGGCTCCATCCAAAAGTCCTCCAGCATAAGATATACCTTCATTAAAATACAAATCAAGCTCAACTTTCCTGAATGGAGGTGCAACTTTGTTTTTTACAATCTTTACTCTGACTCTGTTTCCAATAAACTCATCTGCACCTTTGGAGATAGTTTCAATTTTGCGGACATCAAGTCTCACAGAGCTGTAGAATTTAAGAGCATTACCTCCTGTTGTTGTCTCAGGGTTGCCAAACATAACTCCAATTTTCATTCTGATTTGGTTTATGAAAATGATGGTTGTTTTGCTCTTGGCAAGTATTCCTGTTAATTTTCTCAGTGCCTGGCTCATAAGACGGGCTTGAAGTCCCATGTGAGAATCACCCATATCACCTTCAAGTTCTGCCTGAGGCGTAAGAGCTGCAACCGAGTCAACAACTATTATGTCTACAGCCCCGCTTCTGACCAAAGACTCTGCAACTTCCAAAGCCTGTTCTCCGCTGTCCGGTTGCGAAATCCACAGCTCGTCAGTATCTACTCCAAGCTTTTTTGCATAAGAAGGATCCAGTGCATGTTCTGCATCAATAAAAGCAGCAATACCGCCGGCTTTTTGGGCCTCTGCAATAGCATGAAGTGCTAAAGTTGTCTTTCCTGAAGACTCCGGTCCGTAAATTTCAATAATTCTTCCTCTGGGATAACCGCCAACACCCAATGCTTCATCCAAAAGTATTGAACCGGATGGTATTACTTCTACATTTTTGGAAACAGAGCTGTCTCCAAGTCTCATGAGAGAACCTTTTCCAAACTCTTTATCTATTTGCTGTCTTGCCGCTTCAAGAGCTTCAATTTTTTGTTTGAGCATAGAACTCTTTTTTTCGTCATTCATTTTTTCTTCTACAAGTTTTTCTTTTGCCATATTTAACTCCTAACGAAATAAACAATTTTATTTCTTTGAGAACAAAGACTCTGAATCCATAAGAATTGTTACAGGGCCATCGTTCTCATAACAAACATGCATATGTGCTCCAAATATACCATTCTCAACATTAAAGCCTTTTTGCCTCAACATATTGATAAAATATTCATAAAGCATTTTAGCATGTTCAGGCTTTCCGGCTCCATCATAAGAAGGCCTGTTTCCACTGTGCAGATTTGCATATAACGTAAATTGACTTACTACAAGAAAACTCCCGTTCACATCTGAAATACTCAAATTCATCTTGTCATTTTCATCACAGAAAATGCGTAATTTTGCAATTTTGTCAGCCATTTTGGAGCATGTTGAATAATCGTCACTGTCACATACACCCAAATAAATTAAAAGCCCGCTTTCTATAGAACCAACAGTTTTGTTCTCAACGGTAATGCTTGCAGTTTTTACCCTTTGTACTACAGCTCTCATTGGATTACCTCATCCCCAGAGACATTGTATCAACAAAAAGCTTTTTATCATTGGACTTAAAGAAAGCAGAACCCGTAACAGCAACATCAATTCCTGCATCATAAACAGCACTGACAGTTTGTTCGTTTATACCGCCATCAATTGAAATAAGGTATTTTTTGTTTTTTCTGTTATCCTTTAGCCATTTTACTTTATCCAAGCTGTTTGGCATAAAAGATTGTCCTCCAAAGCCCGGATTAACACTCATAACCAGTACAATATCAATTTCATCCAAAAGAGGCTTAAGAACGTCTATCTTGGTATTGGGTTTGATGGAAATTCCTGCCAGGCAACCTGCATCTCTAATTTTGCGTAAAACAAGAATGGGATTTTCACATGCTTCATAATGAACCGTAATGGCTTGTGAACCGGACGACGCAAATTCATTTATATATCTCATTGGATCTTCAATCATCAAATGAGTGTCAAAAAACAAATTTGAATACGGTCTTATATCTTTGATAAACTTTTGTCCAAAAGTAATGTTTGGGACAAATGAGCCGTCCATGACATCAAGGTGAATCCATGGTGCA
>CAVGEF010000094.1:0-6740 GCA_963628205.1 Bacteroidaceae bacterium | reverse complement strand
TTATTATCTTGCTGTAAAACTTGCACAGGAAAAAATGAAAGACGGTAAATATTCTTCTACAATTGCTCCTTCTTTCAGACCTGAGCTTGATTATATTGGAAAGCCGGTATCCAAAATTGACGGAGCACAGCTTGTGAGCGGAGACAAAGCATTTGTTGAAGATTATGTTCCCTCTGATGCTTGTCATATGGTAGTGCTTAGAAGTCCACATGCAAGTGCTTATATAAATTCCATTGATACAAGTGAAGCTATGAAAGTTGAGGGTGTTATTGAAATTCTTACAGCATATAACACTCCTCAAACACATTATATGCAGGCAGGGCAAGGAAATCCTGAACCGTCACCCCATGACAGAAGACTCTTTAATCTTAAAGTTCGCCATGTAGGAGACAGAGTTGCTGCCGTTATTGCGGAGACCTTGGAAGAAGCAAAGAAAGCCTGTAGCTTAATTAAGGTAGATTACGAGGTACTGCCGGCTGTTTTTACTGTTGAAGAGGCCATGGCTCCCGGAGCTCCTGCCGTACATGATGGAATTGTTGAATATAGAGCCGGAGCACCTAAGGACCTTGACGAATACAACAAGAGTGCAAAAGACCCCAGAGAAGGCAAAGTTATTTATCAATTCCCACTTGGCGGAGATATAAGGCACAATATAGCAGCATCCAACAAAGGTCATATTGGAGATGTCGACAAAGCATTCAAAGAGTCCGATGCCGTTGTCGAATGTACTTATCAAACCAGCCAAATTCAACATACACCTCTTGAAACACATATTTGTTTTGCAAAAATGGAAGGTCAAAGACTTGTAGTTTATGCTTCTACCCAAGTTCCTTATCATGTAAGAAGAATTGTAGGTTGGGTTACAGGTCTTCCTGAAAACAGAATTCACGTCATCAAAACCCGTGTCGGTGGCGGGTACGGCTCCAAACAGGATATTCTAATTGAAGATTTGACAGGATATGCGGCATTTGTCACAGGAAAACCGGTTTTGTGCCATAATACAAGAGAAGAAGAGTTTATTGCAAATTCTACTCGCCATCCAATGAGAGTTATGGTAAAGATGTCAGGGAACAAAGATGGTCAAATAACCGGTATTTATATGGAAGTTTGTGCAAATACCGGTCCTTATGGCAACCATTGTCTTACGGTTCCTATGAACAGCTGTTCCAAGACACTTCCTCTTTTTAAGGTTGACAACATGAAGTATGACCTTAAAGTTTTCTACACAAACACACCGCCTGCCGGTGCATACCAAGGTTATGGCACTCCAAAAGGTACATACGGTCTTATGATGGCAATGGCGCTTCTTGCTGAGAAACTTGGCATTGATTACAAGGATATGGTTCTTAAAAATCATGTTGAAGAAGGCTACATGCTTGAAATCCTCAAGGGTCTTGGGGAAGGTCGTGAAGGTGCTGTCGTTCCTGTAGGTTCCTGCGGTCTTGATGAAGCCATAAGAAAAGGTTGCGACATGATAGAGTGGGGCAAAAAGGTTGAAAGTGACGACCCTAACTGGAAAATAGGAAAAGGTTTTGCAATGATTATGCAGGGCTCCGGGCTTCCCGGTCTTGATCATGCAGAGGCTATTGCCAAACTTGAGACCGATGGCACAATCATTCTCAATAGCGGAGGTGCAGATCTTGGAACAGGACTTGATACTATTTCTGCAAAAATTGTTGCAGAAGTCCTTAAAGTTCCAATGGAAAGGATTACTGTGGTGTCGGGAGATACTGATTCATGTGCTTTTGATACAGGCGCATATGCTTCTTCAGGAACATTCTTCAGTGGCAATGCATCCTTGGAAGCTTGCAAGAAACTCAAAGAGATGATTATAAAGGAAGCTTCCTATCAAATGGGTGAAGAAGAGAATTCTCTTGAGCTTCGTTTCCCCGGTGAAGCATACTCAAATAAAACCGGTAAGTCTTTGTCTTATTACGAGTTGTCTCATACAGCCTGTAGCGGTGGCGGTCATGGACAAATGATTGCTCATGGCACTTATATTACTACAGCATCATCGGTCCCATACGGAGCTCATTTTGCACAGGTTGCCGTTAACGTGCGAACAGGTGAGATTAAAGTGCAAAAGTTCTATGCTCTTCAGGATGCCGGAACACCTATTAATCCGGAGGTTGCTCTGTGCCAAATGTATGGCGCTGTTATGAAATCCATTGGCCATTCTTTGTATGAAGACATGAAGCTTGACAAAGACGGCAAGTGTATCAATGCAAATATGACAGACTACGGTGTTCCTATGGTTTTGGAAGCTCCTGATGATTTTAAGTCGGTTTTAATTGATGTTAATGATGCTTACGGGCCGTTTGGTGCCAAGTCTATATCAGAGATTGCCTGTAATGGTGCAGCTCCTGCAATTGGAATTGCAATTCATGATGCCTGTGGCATATGGCTCACAAGTTGGCCAATGACTCCTGAAAAAGTTCTCAAGGCATTGGGAAAAATTTAAGTTTTTGAGGTTTTTCCTTATAAGGCCGGTTGTGATATTTAAGGTTGTCTTTAATGATATCTTTAAGTGTCTCCGCCGGCCTTTTTTTGTTGCGTTTTGTTGCATAGTGTTGTAAACTTTGCTCAAGCAAATGCAAAAAAAGACGTTTGAATAATCAGTTCAAATATATAAATGGAGGATATTTATGGATTTTGCTGCCATCAAGAAGGCTTCTGAGGCATACGGGCCTTCAATGACGAAGTTTCTCAGGGACATGATTGCAATTCCATCTGAGAGCTGTGAGGAGAAGGGTGTTGTCTATAGAATCAAGGAAGAGATGGAAAAACTTGGTTATGACAAGGTTGAAATCGACAAACTTGGTAACATCATTGGTTGGATGGGGCATGGTGACAAAATCATCGCTATAGATTCCCATATTGATACTGTTGGTATTGGTAACATAAACAACTGGACTGCTGACCCTTATAAAGGATGGGAGAATGAAACTCAAATCTACGGGCGTGGAGGTTCTGACCAGGAAGGCGGAATGGCAGCGGCAACTTATGGCACAAAGATTATGAAAGATCTTGGACTTATTCCTGAAGGCTATAAGATTATGGTCGTTGGTTCTGTTCAGGAAGAAGATTGTGACGGTATGTGCTGGCAATCCATAGTCAATGAATACTTCAAAGGTCCGGAAGATGCAGCAAAGCAAATTGAATTTGTAATTTCTACTGAGCCAACAGATGGCGGTGTTTATCGTGGCCATCGTGGAAGAATGGAAATTAGGGTTGATGTTCATGGTGTTTCCTGTCATGGTTCTGCTCCTGAAAGAGGAGACAATGCAATTCACAAGATGGCAGAGATTATCGAGAACGTAAGAGATCTTAACGAAAATCCTGCAGACGATGAGCATATTCACGGCTTAGCCAAAATGCTTGATCCAAAGTACAACCCGGATCATTACGAAGATGCCCGTTTCTTAGGAAGAGGAACTTGTACAACATCACAAATTTTCTACACATCTCCGTCAAGGTGTGCTGTTGCTGACTCTTGTTCAATTTCCATTGACCGCAGAATGACAGCAGGGGAGACATATAAATCATGTCTTAAAGAAATTGAAGACCTTCCTGCATGTAAGAAATATGCAAAAGATGTTAAAGTTTCTATGTACATGTATGACAGACCGGCATGGACAGGCCATGTCTATGAGACAGAGTGTTTCTTCCCAACATGGATTAACAAAGAAAGTGCTCCACACGTGAAGGCTCTTGTAGATGCTCATCATGAACTTTGGGGAGATACAAGACTTTGGGCCGATGACGTTGCAAAAGAAAAGAGAGCAGGTCGCCCTCTTTGTGACAAATGGACATTCTCAACTAACGGTGTATCAATTCAAGGCCGTTATGGAATTCCATGTGTAGGTTTTGGTCCCGGTGCAGAATCTCAGGCTCATGCTCCAAACGAAATTACATGGAAACATGATCTTGTAGTCTGTGCTGCTCTTTATGCTGCAGTACCAATGCTTTATAAGCCGGAAAACAAAGATGGAAGCGCAACAGCTTTCCGTCAGGAACTTACCGGAAACGATATCCGCTGATTTAGGAGATTATAGAAATGAGCAAAGCTTTAGAACTTGCAAGACATCTTGAAACCTTGCATATAAACAACATGTACAAGAATGATTTTTACTGGACATGGGACAAAACAGACGAAGAATTGGATGCAATTTTTACTGTTGCTGATGCACTGAGGGATCTTAGAGAGCACAACAAGAGTACTCGTATTTTTGATTCCGGTCTTGGAATTTCAATCTTTAGAGATAACTCAACCCGCACACGTTTCTCTTTTGCAAGTGCCTGTAACCTTCTTGGTCTTGAAGAGCAGGTTCTTGATGAAAAAGTAAGCCAAATTGCACACGGTGAGACTGTTCGTGAGACAGCTAACATGGTTTCTTTCATGGCCGATGTCGTTGGTATTCGTGATGACATGTTTATTGGAGAAGGTCACAAATATCAGCAGACTTTCATTGATGCATGCGAATATGGATATCGTCATGGCATTCTTGAGCAGAGACCTACTCTTGTAAACTTGCAGTGTGATGTTGACCACCCAACCCAGTGTATGGCTGACATGCTTCATGTCATTCATCAGTTTGGCGGAGTCGAAAACCTTAAAGGCAAAAAAGTTGCAATGACTTGGGCTTATAGTCCGTCATACGGTAAACCCCTGAGCGTACCTCAAGGCGTTATTGGTCTTTTCACAAGATTTGGCATGGATGTCACTCTTGCACACCCGGAAGGCTATGAAGTCATGCCTGAATGTATTGATATTGCAAATAAGAATGCAAAGGCTTCCGGCGGTTCTTTCAAACAGTGCAACAGTATGGACGAGGCATTTAGGGATGCAGACATTGTTTATCCAAAGAGCTGGGCTCCATTTGCAGCAATGGAAGAAAGAACAAAACTGTATCAAAAAGGAGACAAGGCCGGTATTGATGCTCTGGAAAAGAAACTTCTTGAGCAAAATGCACAGCACAAAGATTGGACTTGCTCTGAAGAAAAGATGAAGCTCACAAAAGACGGAAAAGCCTTGTATTTACACTGCTTGCCGGCTGATATTACCGGTCTTTCATGTAAAGAAGGTGAGGTTGATAACTCTGTATTTGACCGTTATCTTGATCCTCTTTACAAACAGGCTTCTTATAAGCCATACGTAATTGCCGCAATGATTTTCATGTCAAAAGTCAAAGATCCTGTTAAAACTCTCATGGCTTTGGATTCTTCTGATAACCTTCGTAAGCTTTATTGAAGTTTAGCTTAAAGCTGTAATCTTTTTTAATAATGGTTTGAGGCCTCGTTCTTGCGGGGCCTCTTCTTTTCTTCTTTTTCATTTGTGAATGAAAAAATACTTTTTTTGTATCTACTGAATAAGCGATGAGAGGTTTTTACAAAATTGCAAAAACTTCTTGCAAGCTGTTTTGGGAGGTAGGTATGAAAAAGCTTATTTATGGTCTGATTTTTTTGAGTGTCTTGTCTTTAGTATCATGCGATGACAATTGTTTAACACAGCAAGAGACAAAAGAAAAAAGGACTTGTGTATCATTTATTATGAGACTTGACGATGTTGCAAGCAAAACAATAATGCCTAAGAGTACATTATTGACTGCTGAAAGTTTTTCTGTTGAGGGCTTTGGGCCAAGCGGAACTTATTTTGGTCCTGTATGCAGTAATGAAACAAGTATTTATGTTAACAATCTCTTGATAGGAGACTGGTCAATTACTGCAAAAGCGTACAACTCAAATGGAAATGAACTTTATAGAGGGACCGTTTATTGTACGTTAAACTATGGAGAAAACAATGTTGGTATAAACTTAAATTCTTTAGTAGGAACAGGATGGGTTCAAATTGCCATTAAATGGAGAGCCGCAATATCAAATGATAAGAACTTAAAAATAACAGCTTCATTTGAAAGCACAAACGGCACAAAGTATGAAGAAATCTTACAGTCAGAAACCGGTGTGTGTGCTGCAATAATTAAAAAAAGCCTTCCGGCCGGTTCGTATACAATGACATTGAAAATCAGTGATTCAAATGGCACGATTGCCGGCTGTGCAGAGGCTGTCAGGATTGTTTCAAATGAAACATCAATTGGAATTTTGAATTTTGAAGATGTTAAATCAACTCTTAGTATTGTTGTCAAAAGTTCAATTGCATCACCAATTACTGTTTATGCAACATGTACTCCACAAAGCGGTAAATATGTTCTTTCTGCGGTTTGCAACAACTTACCTGAGATATTGGTCTCTTCATCTCTTAAATACAAATGGTTTTGTGATGGAGATGCTGTTGGTTTTTCCAAAGATTGCACAATCTTGCAGTCTAATGCATTACACCGCTATGATGTTGTAGTTTATTCCAATATTGCAGGCTCAACGGGAAGTGCAACAGTGACTATAAATTGTGATTGAGAATTGTAGAATAAATAATATGAGCTTGATTTAACAGTGTTTCTTTTTCATTGAGTGTTGGATAATCGACAACCATTTCCAAAAGTTTGTTTAGTATTATGCCCATTTCTTTGGATTTTGGAATTCCTTCTTTTGCCAAATCATCACCGGTTATTGCAAGGTCTTTTAGGCTCATGGGCTGGTTTTCAAGCTCTTTGATTCTTGAAAAAAAGTTGTCGTAATTTGGTATTTCAGTTTTGCCTGTTGATGCAATTTGGTCACATAATTGAAGTTCAAACAACATTTGTAAATTATTGGCACCAACACGTCTAATGAAACGTTTTACAGCA
>CAVGEF010000093.1:0-3080 GCA_963628205.1 Bacteroidaceae bacterium | reverse complement strand
TTATGCACTATGCAACTTTACGACGGCTCTTCTTTTTATCTTGTAGATTGCCTTGAACTTGTCAAAACCCAAGAGGGCTTGGCGTCTCTTAAGTCTTTCTTGGAAGGCTCAATTGAAAAAGTCATGTTTGCTTGCCAAAGCGATGCAGCACTTGCCCGTAAAACGCTTGGAATACATCTTGCAAATATCTACGATATACGTATCTTGGCATTGGCATTGGGCATAACGGGAACGCTTTCATCTTTGGAAGAAATATATTTTTCCTCTACGCAAAACTCTTTTTCAAAGGCCACGTGCTCCACAGAGACGGCAGGTCTTTGCTCATCTGAGGCCGGTGATGATATTAAGTCAGGCTCCGGGATTTCAAACAAGAAAAAATTTCAAACTGCCAATTGGATGATTAGACCACTTCCTGAAAGTCAAATTATCTACGCATTAGGTGATGTAAAACATCTTTTACAACTTAAAGAAATGTTATGGGCACAAATTCAAGCAGAATTTCCAGTATCAAAACAAAAAGCAATTATTTATGAATTAAAGAATTGTGCTAAACAAAAGAAACCGGAACGCCCGGGATGGGAAAAGATTTGCAATTACAAAATGCTTTCCCTGAAAGAGCGCATATATATTAAGCATTATTTCTTGGCCCGTGATGCTCTTGCCCGTAAATACAACGTGCCTGCCTCTCATATTTTGCCTAAACAAACAATTGTTGCTATGACAAAGGCAAGAACGTACAAAGGTTTTATTGCTCCCGGCAATAAGGCTCTTGAGAATGCTTTTGCAAAAGCGCAGGACGATATAGCCAAAGAGCTCCGGCGCCCGGTGATTTGAACAACAATGATAAATAATTGCAAAGATGACAAATAATTGCAAAGAAAAGAGGTTTTTGCAAAAATGGAGCCAAGAAAGAGAGAGCTAATAGAAATGCAAACAAAAGTAAAAGATCCCATTGTCCAAATAAAAAACATTGGCGTGTCTTATGGCTCTAAAACTGTTCTAAAAGATTTTTCTCTCTCTTTGATGCCCGGACAAAAGATTGTGCTTGAGGGGCCAAACGGTTGTGGCAAGACAACTTTGCTTAAGTGTATTCTTGGAAGTGTTAAGCCTCAAAGCGGAAAGATAATCATATCAAGTGAAGTAAAAACAGCATACTGCAAGCAGGGTTTTCCAAACGCAATGACACCGGTATCGGTCTATGAAGTAGTGTCAATGGGGCTCTACAAATCAAAAGACAAAGACAAGGCCCGTGTTATGCGTGCAATGAAAAAGGCAGGAATTGAAAATTTGGCAAGCTGTGCATTTGATAGTCTTTCCGGAGGTGAAAAACAAAAAGTAAGTCTTGCACGTTGTTTTTGTCAGGATGCAAATTTACTGCTTTTGGATGAGCCTTCTTCTTTTTTGGATGTAGCTTTCAGGGAAGAATTTATTGCAATAATGAAAACTCTTCCGCCTTATATAACAGCCGTTGTTGTAACTCATGACGTTTCTTTATCTCGTGGTTTGCCCTGGCCTGTCTTTCATCTTGGGTCATTGGACAAGCAGGAGGAAGATGGAAGAAAAAAGGCTTACACGCAGTGTTGTAATGTAGATAATGGTATGGAAAAAACGTGCAAAAGAGGTGAGATATGCAAAGAATAATTGCGTTACTTGCTCTCAAACCAATTTTGTATGGTCTTATTGGAATGATTATAAGCGGGCTTTCGTTTCCTGTCGTTGGTGTTATTGTGGTGCAAAACGGCCTTATTCCAATGCGCTATATGCTAATGCACGGTGTTATTTTGGGTGGAATTGTGGCAGTTGCCCTAGGTCTTCCAATGCTCGTTGCTGTTATTCCTTTGAATGTGATTTTAGTGCTTATTATGGTGAAATTGAATAAAGGAGGGCGAACGTTATCGGTCTCCAGTACTGTTATGATGGTTTGCACAATGGGGCTTGCATCTCTTTTGAGTCATGTGTTTGATGTCCCGGCTAAAGACACTCTTGAAGTATTGTGGGGAAGTCCTTTTGCACTTACTTCTTTTGACTTGATACTGCTTGCCGTTCTTGGTCTTCTTGCTGTTCTTTATGTGGTATTTTTCTTCAGACCAATTTCAATGTTGTTTTTTGATAAAGATATTGCATCATCTATGGGAGTGCCTGTACAACTTCACAATACAGCAATGATGCTTATAACAGCGCTTATTGTGTCGGTTGCCATGCGTGTTTTGGGAGCTCTTTTAATTGATGCACTTTTAGTATTACCTGTGTTTGGAGCCTCAAAAAGTGCAAAAAGTCTAAAGCAGGTGTTTGTTCAAAGTTCTGTTATGGGGCTTGTTTTATCGTTTGTTGGGTATATGTTGGCACTTCTTCTGGATGTGCCTGTAAGTGGTATTTTGGCACTTCTTGCGACAATTTGTTTTTGTTTTTCAGCTATAAGTAGGAGAAAAAGATGAAAAAATTAATCGTATTTCCTCTCGTTTTACTTTCTTTAAGTTTTGTTTTTGCACAGGCTGTAAACGAGAGTAACAATAAAGAAAACAGTAACGTAAATAGCAGTGTAGAGACCGGTGTTCAAGGCAATGATGTTTTGGAAAATGAAGGTGAAAGCTCAAAATATGTTGCATCTACAAGCTGGGTTGCTTCTATTGCACAGCTTGCGGGCCTTGATGATGTAGTTACAATTGCACCTGCAAATTTGAAGCATCCGCCGGAGTATGAGATTACAGCAAGCGATATGGTAAATGTTATTAATGCTACTCTTTTCATGCATGCAGGATATGAAAAGATGATGAAAACTATAAGTTCTGCAGCAGAAATTGATGAAAGCAAAATCGTTAAAGTAAAGACTACAAATACTCTTGAGAACTTATCAAACATGGTAAAGATGCTGTCTGAAAGAGAAGGAACTCAAGAAAAAGCTCAAGAGCGTTTTGGCAAGCTTAAAACTCTTATAGAGGATGCCAGAGAAAGAATTTCAAATTCTCCAAATAAAAATATTGAAGTGTATGCAAATACAAACCAGGCACAATTTGCAAGCGACCTTGGATTGAACGTTGTTTCAACTTTTGGCTCAGGGGCTCTTACAGCTTCTCAACTTC
>CAVGEF010000092.1:1473-7578 GCA_963628205.1 Bacteroidaceae bacterium | reverse complement strand
TTTTATATTTTCTTGGATTTCTTTTTAGTTTACATTATCTTCCGTAACTACAGTAATACAATTTTTACAATATACGTTGTAAGTTTTCTTATTTTGACTGATTTTGTATGTATTATCCTTGCTGCAACCTGCACATGAAAAACCTAAACTATTACACCTAAGGCACACACGACTTACAAAAAGCGGTACATTGAAGTTTTTGCCAACATAGCAAAAAGGTGTTTTTTCATTTGTTTCATAAGACCCAATAAGGTTTGGCATTTGGCATAAAAGCTCATTGTAGGCAAAAGAATTGGAAGTATAAAGGAAAAAATCAGCAAAAACTTTGATATTAGGATGCCTTTTTGCCCATTTGACTTGAGCAATATTATTAAGACCTACAATAACATCTTCCTCACTTACAATTTCATCTAAATGTTTCAAATATTTTTCTTCATCAAACATAAGAGGTGACAGGCAAAGGTATTTCTTTTTTTGGAACACTGCAACCTCATCCCAAAGACCAAGCTCACTTCGTGGAGGTAAAGTTTCTTTTTGCGTGATTTCAGGCATTTTGACATGTGGGTCTGATAATGTTTTGAATTTTTCATCCAAGTTCTCATAAAAAGAGCGCCGTATTTGTTTTAATACAGAGAGCGGAATAAAAGGGTTTTCAATATTGCTTTTATTTTCAACAATAAGATGTGAAAGAGTAAAAAGACTTTCTCCTGATGCTTGGAATATTTTTTGAAACAATAGATTCAAGTCTACATTTGTTATGGCTTTTTGAATATCTATATCAAAAACATTACAGACATCATCCTTGGATTTCTTATCTTTCTTGTCTTCAATTTGTCCTAAACTTGTGTAAAAAGAAACAGCTGTAATTTTAATTGAAGTATCAAAAATTTGGATTTTAATATCCACAGGCAGTTTGTAAAGAGAGATATTTTCATTCAAATGAGGCAGGTTTTGATTGTGTCTGGAAGTACACCAAACAGGTGTTCCAAAGCTTGGTTTTTTATCAAATTTATTGGTTGGAAAGTTGATTGTGCCAACTTCACCGGCATTTATAAAAGAACGCCCACCCTCTATAAACGATAGTCCAAAACCTGCACTTTGTATAGTTTTTTCACCACATGATATGACAAGAAGACCATCGCGCAAAGCAACAGGCTTATTAAATCTAACAATTGCACGACCATTTAGAACCTTTTCTATTGTACCTACTTGAAGACCTCTATGCGAAGGGAAGTCAGGGCAAGTAAGAAGTCCTTCCAAACTGTTTTTTGAGCTTAAATTTTTTGAGCTTAAATCTTTTGAGCTTAAATCTTTTGCATCTCTATTGAAAAAACCTTGGGTGGTTGCCCGTGAAAACGAAGTCTTCATACATTCTAAAGCCCATTGTATGTCTTTTTGCTCTGCATCGTCTAAAATGAGCGAGTAATATTTTGCACACCAGTAAACATATTCAGGACTTTTCATCCGGCCTTCTATCTTTAGAGAGTCTATGCCTATTTGAGCATATTGTTTTATAAGACTTCCAAGGCATAAGTCTTTCATACTGAAAAGCCAATTATTTTCAACTTTGTTCTTTATTTTATCTTCCAATGCAAACCATGTTCTGCATATTTGGGCACATTCGCCCCTGTTTGCACTGCGTCCTGTAATATGCTCACTTGCCATGCATAAGCCAGAGAACCCGTAACATAATGCGCCGTGAATAAAAACTTTCAATTCTACAAAAGGACATTCTTTTCTAATGTGTTTTATCTCTTCAAAAGAGAGTTCTCTTGAAAGAACTACTCTTGTAAATCCCAAATCCAAAAGCTCTTTAACTCCCTCTACTGTGTGGACTGCAAGCTGTGTTGAGCCATGTAACGGCAAAGATGGGTGGCGTTCTCTCATAAGGCGTGCAACTCCCAAATCCTGAACAATAACGCCATCCGGTTTAAGATAGTCCAGTTGGGTGAGAAGTTTCTCTACACTCTCAAGCTCATCATCATTTACCAAAGTGTTTACAGTTACATAGAATTTTTTTTGTTGCGTTTTGCAAACTTCTTTAAGTTTTCTCACATCTTCAAAAGTGAAATTTACAGCCCCTTTACGCGCAGAAAAATCTTTAAGTCCAAGATAAACAGCATTGGCTCCTCCCTTGAATGCATAAAGGGCGCATTGCAAAGACCCTGCCGGCAAGGCAAGTTCCGGCCTGTTAACTGTATTTGATTTTTCCTGTTCTTCCACAAAACGCCTCTTTTACCTGATATTGGTGATGGTGGGGGAGGTGCTCCACACAACAATACAGACCGATTGTATCATAACAAGTGATGTTTTTTGTATAGGATTGGCCTAATTTGACAGTGTTTTTATACCTTGGGTGTTTTCTATAAAATTCTCGCTTGAATATGGGTGGGAAATTTATTACATTTGAAGATGTGGGCTTGATATAAAGCGTCGCTCGTAAGTCCATAAGGAGAACATCTTAATGACAGTCAATGAAATCAAACATGCCGGTCTTAGAAAGTGGATTGAGGATTTTGCAGCACTTACAAATCCAAAAGATATTCACGTTTGTAGCGGTACAAAGGAAGAGTACGACGGCTTAATTGACCAAATGGTCGCAAGTGGTCTGGCAACACGACTAAATCCGGAAAAGAAACCTCATAGCGTTCTTTTCCGCTCAGATCCTTCTGATGTCGCACGTGTTGAGAAAAGAACTTATATTTCCAGCAATAAAGAAGAAGATGCCGGTCCTACAAACAACTGGATTGAGCCTCATGAGTTAAAGAAAACAATGACAGCCCTCTACAAAGGTTGCATGAAAGGACGTACACTTTATGTTATTCCTTTCTCAATGGGCCCTGTTGGTTCTGAGTTTGCAAAAATTGGTATTGAGCTCACAGACAGCGAGTATGTTGTTTGCAACATGATTATTATGACACGTGTTGGATACAATGTTCTTGAACAGCTCGGCACAGACGGCGAATATGTTCCTTGCTATCATTCTGTTGGTAAACCTCTTGCTGATGGCGAAAGCGATCATGGAGTTTGGCCATGTGCAGACATGGAGCATAAGTATATTGCTCACTTCCCTGAGACAAGAGAGATTTGGTCTTACGGTTCCGGTTACGGTGGAAATGCTCTTCTTGGAAAGAAGTGCCTTGCTCTTAGAATTGCAACAGTTCTTGCCAGAGATGAAGGCTGGCTTGCAGAGCATATGCTCATTCTTAAGCTCACAAATCCGGAAGGCAAGGTCCGTTACATTACTGCTGCATTCCCAAGTGCTTGTGGAAAAACAAACCTTGCTATGCTTATTCCTACAATTCCAAACTGGAAAGTTGAAACTCTTTCAGACGATATTGCATGGCTTCGTTATGGAAAAGACGGCAGGCTTTATGCCATGGCAGTTGAGACAGGCTTCTTTGGTGTTGCTCCGGGGACATCTGCAAAGAGCAATTACAATGCACTTGCAGCTGCTTCCAAGAATACAATCTTCACAAACGTTGCACTTACTGAAGACGGAGATGTTTGGTGGGAAGGCATTGGCTACGATGCTCCGGGTAAGCTTATCGACTGGCACGGAAAAGAGTGGATTCAGGATAAGAACAATAAAGAACAGACTCCGGCAGCTCATCCAAATTCGAGATTTACAGCTCCTGCAAATCAGTGTCCTACACTTGCAAAAGAATGGGATGACCCACACGGTGTTCCTGTTTCTGCAATTCTCTTTGGCGGCAGACGTCCAAGCACAATTCCATTGGTACATATGGCAAGAAACTGGACTCACGGAACATTCCTTGGTTCTATTGTCGGTTCAGAAGTCACAGCTGCAACCCTTGATGTTGCAAGTGGCATAAGACGTGACCCAATGGCCATGAAACCTTTCATTGGTTACAATGCCGGCGATTATTTCCAGCATTGGCTTGATGTTGGCAAAGCTGCAAAAGACCAGAGTCTTCTTCCAAAGATTTTCTATGTCAACTGGTTCCGCAAGACTCCTGAAGGCAAGTGGCTTTGGCCGGGCTATGGCGACAACAGCCGTGTACTTAAGTGGATTTTCGAGTGCTGTGACGGCGTTGCAAAGACAGTAGACACACCAATTGGAATTATGCCTACAGTTGATGCCATTGACAGACCTGAAGGTGTCACTGAAGAAGACATGAAACAGCTCCTTGCTGTTGATGTCGACGGATGGCTCAAAGAAGTTGACGATATTCGCAATAACTACTATCCACAGTTTGGCGATAAACTTCCAAAAGAGCTTTCTGCAATGCTTGATACACTCGAGGCTAACCTCAAGGCAGCAAAGTAACAGCTTAAAGAGGTTTTTGCAAAAACCTCTAAAGTTATCTTTTAATTGAAATCAAAATACAAAGACCACTTCAACTTATTTATCCTTGAAGTGGTCTTTTTCTTGCCTTTTCTTGGTCTTTGAAGATATAACTGCGTCAGTTCAAACAACGCCGTACAAAGGCGTACTGTCGTTGTTTTTCTTTCTTGTTCTATCTCCAAATACCTGCGAACGATTTTTTGTCTTTGAAGATATAACTGTGTCAGTTCAAACAACGCCGTACAAAGGCGTACTGTCGTTGTTTTTCTTTCTTAGTTCGATGCCATGAAAACACATGCATTTGTTGCATCCACTCTAAAATTGCAGGCATCTGTGCCGGCTATGCAACATTGGCCTTTTGCAAGCTCAAGACTATCAAGTGTGGCTGTGCCTTCTGTGCAAATGAAAAGTTTTATACCATCATTGGACACTTCAAACATATTATGATTCATAACAGTGAGAGCAAAACCATCCTGCGTCTCAAAACGGGTTCCTTCTTTTGTTGTTGTACTTGCCATGAAAGTTGGACAATAAGGTTTAGTGCTCATTATGTGTTCAAGTTCATTTATATCTATGTGTTTTTGAGTAAGACCTGCACGCAAAACGTTATCAGAATTATTCATAAGCTCAATACCGTTGCCTTTTACATAAGAGTGCAATATGCAAGGCTTAAGGTATACAGCTTGGCCCGGTTGTAATTGTAAAATATTAAGAAATAAAGGTGCAAAAATACCTGGGTCATTATACTTTGGATATATTTCTTCAAAGACATCTCTTTGAAGAGTATCTAATAAATGTTTGTTTTCACAAAGCTTTTGCGCACTCTCTATGATTTTTTCTTTTGGTAAATTATAAAGAAAGTGGAAGAAGTCTTTAATGTTATTTATGCCGGAAAAATAATTATCCCACAAAGAGGGAAGTACTTTATTGAAAGCGTTTTTTATATCTTCAAAAGGTTTGAACCCGCACATTAAAGTCACAGGTGTCAATGCATATAGCAATTCTGCTTTTTGATTTGAATCTTGGTAATTAAATACACGATTTGCACCTTTATTATCAGAAGCTATTGCAGTGAGATTTTCACGTTCTTTTTCATATCCCGGTTTTGCTTGTTCTTTATTTGGGTGGCATTGCAAACTAAGAGCGCTTCCAATTGCAAGAACTTTTAGCAAAAAGGGAAATTCTGAAGAATTTTTAATTCCTGTAAATGACATGCTATTGTCTATGTAGTAATCTAAAGCAAGGCCTCTGCAACATGTTCCATTGCAAGCTCCGTTGGCACAGTCAATAATTGAGCTTCCATTTTTGTTTGCTCCAATCCAAAGTTCTGCTTTTGGGCCGTCATGAGCAATGCCCAATAAGTCTGCAATAAAGTCGTCATTACCCCACGGGTAATCTTTTACGGCAGGTTCCAATTTAATAAATGTTCCCATATTCAAGTCTCTGATTCTTTTTGATTTTGTGCTGTTATGTTTTTATTGATAACGTCCGTTACAACGACAGATGTAAAAACTATGCGCCACATCCACGAAAGGAACATGAAAAAGAATAACAACGTAGCCAGGGAGCCGTAAAGCACGGAATACTTGACAGAGAAAGTAACAACAATTTTGAATGCAAATTCAAGAACCAATATCAAAACAAAACCCAAGAGGGCTCCTATTGCAGCTGCCACGAAATTTACATCACAATCAGGAACAAGATATAGAATGCCCAATAGAGTAAAGAATATTATTGATTTGGAAAGAAGTTTCTTTGCAAAAAGCTGGACACTGTTTAATTCCGGTAAGTCTTTC
>CAVGEF010000092.1:0-1463 GCA_963628205.1 Bacteroidaceae bacterium | reverse complement strand
GTATAAAGACCAACAAGAATGGCAATTATTACCATGCTTGCAATCGTTAATGCTAAATATTTCAAAAACCTAATAGCCGGATTTTGTTTTCTCTCATTATGGAAAAGATTGTTGACTGTTATGTTAAGTTTATCTATGAGTGTTAAAAATGTTACAACAAAGGATAAAGAGCTTATAATGTTAAGGCTTAATGCGTTTTGAATAAACTCTTCAAAGTATCCAACAAGAGATGTTCCTGTTGTTTTGCCAAATGTGCTTACAAGAAAATCATCAACATAAGCGACAACAGGCTCAATTACACCCAAGTAATTCAAAAATCCGTAAATGAGAGCCATACATGGAACAAGTGCAATCAATGTTGCATAAACCATTCCATTTGAAATCATTATGACGTTATCGTTGGAAAATCTACTAAGGCAGCCTTTGATTATACTAGCTAGACTGCCTAGTTTGGATGTTTTGGTCTTCAAATCCTCAGTCTTTGAACTTTCCATTAGTTTTTCCTGTTGTTTTTCGTTAGCCAATAGCAAAAGCCTTTACATGTGAGTTTCAAGCCACGAAGCAACAATGCCGTAGACTTCTTTCTTGTTTGTTTCGTTCAAAATTTCATGTCTGGCTCTGGAATGAGCTTTAAGGTTACATCAACTATGCCTGCATTGGTGTACAGTTTATATACCTTTTTAACACCCTTTCCATAATCTCCAACAGGGTCCATGTCTCCGCTTATAATCAAAAGAGGAAGATCCTTTGGCAATGATTCTGCATTTGCACGGTTGTTTGCAAACTCAACACCTGTAAGCAAATCAAGGAAGAACCCATTTGTGCAAAGAAAACCGCATTTATCGTCTTTTATATACTTTTCAACTTCTTTTTGGTCTCGTGTAAGCCAATCAAAGTCTGTTATATTGGGTTCAAATTTTTTGTTGTAGGAGCCAAAACTGAGTTTATTGAGTAAAACTCCGGGAGCTTTGGAGCCGTTTTTCTTTATTTCATGCGTTGCAATGATTTTTCCAATCCTTCCCACAATTCCTTTGCTGCAACCGGTGCCCATGATTATAACACCGCTGTAGAAATCAGGATGTTTTACCATTACAGTACGGGCAAGAAAACTTCCCATGCTATGACCCATAAGAAATGTGGTTGTTGCCCCATATTGTGATGTAATAAAGATTGCCAATTCAAATGCATCGTCAGAAAGTCTTTCCCAACCATTGCTTTCTGCGAACCAACCTATTTCGTCCTCTGATGCTGTAGCTCCATGGCCTCTATGGTCGTCTGCGAAGACAGCTATCCCTTTTTTATTTAGATAGCGAGCAAATTTCTCATAACGGTCGCTGTATTCAGCCATACCGTGAAGAATTTGCAAAAAGGCTTTTATTTCTGTATTTGGAGAAGGCAACCAGAGGTTATATGCAAGTCTGTGACCATCGGAACAAATAAATACATTGTCTGCCATATAATCC
>CAVGEF010000091.1:0-4361 GCA_963628205.1 Bacteroidaceae bacterium | reverse complement strand
CGATGGTACTGCATCCTTGCGGGAGAGTAGGTAGCCGCCAGGTCCCTTTTTTTTCATTCTTTGGCCTGTGGGCGTTCTGCTGTGTCAGTTCGTTCTTAGCCGTACAAAAGTACTGTCTAAGAACTCCTTCCTTGCATTTCATCCCACATCCCTCGAATGATTATCTTCTTTCTTGTGTGCTATGCTAAGGTTTTTTCACTTGTACTTTGTACTTTGCTACTTGTCTTTATTTGTTGCTTTTGGATAATAGGGAGAGTACAGAAGAGTACATCTTTCAGGGAGTATAAGGCTAATAAAAAGATGGCTAATAAGAGTAAATATATTGGAGATAAGGCGTTCTATAAAATGCTTCTTGGCATTGCGGTTCCCATTATGATTCAAAATGGGTTTACCAATTTTGTAAGCATGTTAGACAATATAATGGTTGGAAGGCTCAGTACGGAGCAAATGTCGGGCGTTGCTATTGCTAATCAACTGATTTTCATTTATAACCTTTGCATTTTTGGAGGCCTTTCCGGGCCCGGCATTTTTACCGCTCAGTTTTATGGAAAAAATGACAACGAAGGAATTAAAAATGCGTTTAGATTCAAACTCGTACTTGCAACAGTTTTAACAGCCTTGGCTATTATTGTGTTATCGGCCTTTGGGGATAAGCTAATTGGAATTTATTTGCATAGTAGCGAAGATGGTGGCGATTTGGTATTTGCTCTCCAAAGTGGGCTTGAGTACATGGATGTAATTTTCTTTGGGCTGTTTCCTTTTATGCTGGTGCAGGTTTATTCGAGTACGTTGCGTGAGTGCGGAGAAACTGTCTTGCCCATGAAAGCCGGTGTTGTAGCCGTATTTGTTAATCTTTTGTTCAATTATTTGTTGATTTACGGAAAGTTCGGTTTTCCTGTTTTGGAGGTACGAGGGGCTGCAATTGCCACTGTTATTTCCAGATTTGTCGAAGCTGCAATCGTTATCATTTGGACACATAAACATAAAGAAGAACAACTTTTTGCAAAAGGACTCTATTCAACTTTGGGCGTTCCAAAACAGCTTAGTAAAAACATTGCAACAAAAGGCTTTCCCTTGCTTCTTAATGAGGCTTTGTGGTCGTCGGGAATGGCTCTCCTTGTGCAATGTTACTCAATGAGAGGTCTCAATGCTGTTGCAGGTGTCAATATTGCAGAAACTCTTAACAATGTATTCAAGGTTGTGTTTTTAGCATTTGGCTCATCGGTTGGAATAATTATAGGAAGGCTTTTGGGCGCCGGCAAAATGGAAGAAGCCAAAGATACAGACCGTAAGATTATTGCTTTCTCTATATTCATAAGTGCAATTTTGGGCGTTCTTATGGCATCTATTTCCGGGATTTTCCCCCAAATTTACAACACCAACGATATTGCAAAACATATTGCCACTATTCTTATTCTTGCACAGGCAGCGTGCCTTCCTCTTAACGCTTTCAAGAATGCAACATATTTTACACTTAGAAGCGGGGGCCGTACATTCATTACTTTCCTCTTTGACGGAGGCTTTGTATGGGCTGTGAGCTTGCCTATTGCATTTATTTTAAGCCGATTTACCAATGTTAGCGTTCTTTGGATTTTCTTAAGCGTGCAGTTTGGAGACTTACTGAAAGGAGTTTTGGGATATATTCTGGTTAAAAAGGGCGTTTGGATTAGAAATATCGTAACAGAATAAGATATCGTTATAATATGGAAGAGAGGAGATTTTTGGAAGTAAAATCTAAAAGAATAAAAACTATGGCCATGTGAATTTGGAGTTTTAATGGAAATTGCTATATTAATTGCTTTGTGTGTTTGTATTGTGCTGTTGGCTCTTGTTTTTTTCAAACAAAAAAGAAATCAAGAGGAATTTGGAACTTTGCATGAAGCTTCAAGACGTACAGAGAACTCTCTTACCGGAATAAGTGCAAGCATTGCAACTCGTTTGGATGAAATGAGTAAACGAAGCTTGGATTTGAATACGTTGGTTGATACCAGACTGGACTCTTTTAGAAGTGATAATGAAAAACTCGTAAATACTGTTGAAACAAAACTGAATGATATAAGAAAAGACAATGAAGTGCGCTTGGAGAAAATACGCGAGACTGTAGACAATAAGCTTCAAGACTCACTTGAAAAAGGCATTTCAACGTCTTTTGACCAAGTAAGAAAACAACTGGAGAGTGTTTATTCTCAGCTTGGTGAAATGCAGGCTTTAGCAAAAGATGTAGGAAATCTTGAAAAAGTACTTACAAATGTAAAAACGCGCGGTATTTGGGGAGAACTCCAGGCCGAGCGTATCTTGCAGGATATTCTTCTTCCAAGCCAATATGATAAGAATGTAATAACCAAAGCAGGCGGACGAGAGCCGGTTGAATTTGCCGTAAAACTTCCGGGTTCCGGCAACGAAGCGGGTAAAGATGAAATAGTTTATCTTCCAATAGACTCAAAATTTCCAAGAGAAGATTATGAAAGGCTTTGTGATGCTACACAAACATGTGATACAGAGAGCATCAAAGTTCTTAGGAAAGCTCTTGAAAAACGAATTTTAGAAGAAGCAAAAGATATTAGAGATAAGTACATAGATGTTCCTCATACTACTGATTTTGCTGTTTTATTCTTACCTGTTGAGGGCCTGTATGCAGAAGTTCTCTCCAATGCAGGACTTCAAGAACGTTTGCAAAGAGAGTTCCATGTAATGCTCGCAGGACCTGCAACACTTGCAAGTTTGCTTAACAGTCTTCAAATGGGATTCAGAACTCTTGCAATTGAGAAAAAAAGTGCAGAAGTATGGCTTATTTTGGGAGAAGTAAAAACTCAATACAATAAATTTGGAGATGCTCTTTTGACAATAAAAAAGAAGCTTGAAAGTGCAAGCCATGAGGTAGATAATGCTTGTACACGCCACCGTGTTATGGGACGAAAGCTCAGAGGCGTGGAGGCTGTTGATTGCCCGGAGATTGAATGTGATATGCCAAGTGACGAGGAGGCAATGGAATGAGAGAAATTAGCCTAAAAGGAAGAAGTTTTTTAACACTTAAAGATTATTCTAAAGAAGAAATTCTTTACATGATAGACCTTGCAGCAGAACTTAAAGCAAAGAAAAAAAGAGGAGAGGTCGGCCATCTTTTGGAAGGTAAAAACATCGTTCTTATTTTTGATAAAACATCCACAAGAACCCGGTGTTCTTTTGAAGTTGCTGCCTATGACGAAGGTGCACATGTAACGTTTTTGACCAACTCTCAAATGGGGAAGAAAGAGTCTATTGAGGACACTGCCCGGGTGCTTGGTCGCATGTATGACGGTATTGAATATCGTGGTTTTGAGATGAAAGTTTGCGAAGATTTGAGAGATTTTTCTCAGGTTCCTGTCTTCAACGGCCTTACTGACGACGACCACCCAACTCAAGTCTTGGCCGATTTTCTCACAGCTCGCGAACATTTGAACAAGCCTTTGGACAAGATGAAAATGGCTTACATTGGTGACGGAAGGAACAACGTTGCAATGGCTTTGATGATTGGAGCAGCCAAAGTTGGAATGGATTTTTCAATTGGAACGCCCAAAGAGCTCTTTCCCACAAGCGCTTTCATGGACCAGATTGAATCTTATGCCAAAGAAAGCCAAAGCGAGCTTGTCATTACAACTGACCCATTCGAAGCTGTCGAGGATGCCGATATTATTTATACCGATGTCTGGGTGTCAATGGGCGAAGAAGATAAGATGGAAGAGCGCATAGCGCTTTTACGTGATTATCAAGTCACAATGGATTTGATGAAAGCAACCGGCAAAGAAAAGACTTTGTTTGAGCACTGTCTTCCATCTTTTCATAATCTTGAAACAGCTGTATCTCGTGATGTTGCCAAGAAATATGGCACAAAATATAATCTTTCAACAGGAGAGATGGAAGTTACAGACGAAGTATTCCGTTGCCCAAATTCTGTTGTTTTTGATGAAGCAGAAAACAGAATGCACACAATTAAAGCAGTTCTTGTTTCTCATTTGACCAATAAGAGATAGGGATTTTCCAGCCTAAAGAGGTTTTGCAAAAACCTCTTTAGAATTTATTTGTTGTTTATTTAGGAACTGCGGAAAAAAGATAGCCACAATATTTATGCTGTTTTCTGCAATTCTTACTCTCAGTGCTGCAACCTGTTATGTTGGAACTGAATGGGGTAACGCAAGTTATAATTTTCCCAATTTTTGAAATTTGTTTCTAATGATTTTTGCAAAATTGTCTGCATTGGTACAATGCTTTTTCAAAAGTTTTTACTTTCTATAACTTTCAATAAGGTCCGTGACAAGGGCGCGGATCGTTTCTTTGTTCTGAGGAATGTATGCTGTTTGAAAACAGTAGCTTTCTATTAAGAC
>CAVGEF010000090.1:0-24542 GCA_963628205.1 Bacteroidaceae bacterium | reverse complement strand
TGCTCTTGAACAAGCTATTGGTTCTGCAGAAGGAGAAGGCGCAATTAAGGCTTCAATCGATGGTTCTCTTTCTTTTGAGTTCTCTAATGGTGAAGGTAGCGGCGAATTGGCAGTTTGGGGAGTTAACGAATTCCCTTATATTCAGGCTGTTATAAATAGTGCAACAATTTCCGGTGAGAATTGGGCTGTAAGTATTCTTTCTGGTGCTGCTCCAAAAGATTTTGCAAAGTCCGCTATTGATTCCTATTTGTATGATTACTGCAACTATTACGGTTACCATGAATACTACACTTATTTACCATATAGCTATTCACTTGGTTACACCAAATACTCTGTTCCTAGTGTAGAAGTTTCTTATAATGGTTACTCCGCAGGATTGGGCCTTTGGGGAGAATATGGAAAAGGAAAGCCCGACTATTACAAAGAGCCAAATTTCCTTGCTTATGTTTATACTCCAGCATACGAACTTGCTGATGGCTTAAGTGTAAATTTTGGAGTTGCCGGTTTCAAAACTGTAACTCCAACTAAAGAAAAACCATCTAGTACAAAAGCAGAAATCTATGCACTGGCAAGTACAGTTGGCGGCTCAGTAAATGTTGCATATGCATCTGATGCTTTCAATGCTTCTGTAGCATCTGATATGGGTTATGACCTTCTTAATAAGGCATTCAACATTGATGCTGCAGCAAAGGTTTCTATTGCTCCAATCTCTTTGGATGTTTACTTCAGAAATAGTGCAACAACATATAAAACAACAGATTATAAAGCTGAAGACGGGAGCAACGACGAGTATTATGATGCTTACCGTGCAGGAAAGAACCTCCTTTCTGCAAAGGCAGTTGTTGATCTTGCAACATTGGACGTCCCTGTAAAACTCACTCTTACTGGCAAAGACTTGATTAATGCTCAGAATCTTTCTGCTAAAGTTGAAGTTTCTGCACTTGAAGGCTTAACAATTTCTGCAAATGGTGGATATGCATTCAAGGAAATTGAAAAGAAATCAGGAGAGTATGGTGATAAGAAAGAATGGTCTGCAGGTGCTGGATTTGAATATGAGTGCGAGCAATTCACAGCTGCATTGTCAGCAGCATTGAAAGGTGTAACAAAAGTTACAAAGATTACAGCTTCAGCATCAATCGAATCTGAAACAGTCATTCCTGGTGCAGTAGTAGGTCTTTATTGGACAGATGTTGATAGCTCCATGAACCTTCTTGCAAAAGAATATGGTCAAGTTTACCTTGCTTGTGAGATTGCATTCTAATTCAGTTGTTTACAACTACAATACAAAGGCTACCTTCCCCGGTAGCCTTTTTTGTTTCTATGGCTTAAAAATTCTGTATCACTTTGTACTTAAATAAATTATACCTCATTTGTACCTCAAAACCGTGAATGAAAAAGTCATAAATTTTTATCCAGTAAGTAAAGGTTCGTATGAACTTGGAACTTTTATTACCAGAGGTATTATTTATGGCAAAAGAAAAACTCGTAGCACTTGAAAATGATTTAATGTTTGCAAGTGTCATGCAACATGAAAAAGCTTGTATAAAATTACTACAAGCAATATTTCCAAATAAAGAAATAGATAGAATAGAATACGATAATGATGTAGAAGCTTTTGCAACAGAACTGGATGTTCAAAAGTTTATTCAGCTGAACCCTTTTGAAAAAAGCATAAGACTTGATTTGTATTTTAAGAATAGTACCACAGTCTATAATATTGAATTACAACGTTTAGATAATGATAACCTACAAAGAAGAGCTAGAGCATATTCAAGTTTACTTGATGCAAATCAAATGGAAAAAGGCTCCTTTTATGATGATTTGATAGACAGCTATGTAATCTTTATATGCATGTTTGACCCTTTTGGTAGAAATGAGAGCATATATAAGTTTTATTCTACATGTGAAGGCCTGCCGGACTTGAGAGAAAACAATGGCAAGTTTAATATATACATAAACACGAAAGGAAAAACCGATGGCCTTAGTTTTGACCTTGAAGAGTTCTTTAAGTATATAAATGGAGGGACATCATCCATTGGAAAAGAAAGTAACTGTGAACTTGTGCAAGTACTTGATGGATATGTTCAAGAGTATAATGAAAACGACACATGGAGAAGTGGCTTTATGAAACTTGATATGTTAATTCATGACAATAGAAAAGAAGGCTTTGAACAAGGCCTCTCCCAAGGCAAAGCCCAAGGACGTTCAGAAGAAAAACAACAAATTGTTAAAGAGATGATGCGAGACGGTGTGACTTGGGAAAAGATTGCACAATATACTTCCATCTCTGTAGAACAAGTTAAAAGCATTTTGCAAAGCTGAAAAAGCAATTGCACAAGAAACATGCCCAAAAGCACGGTAATACAAATACTCAATAGCTTTTGAACCAATAAGATGAACCAAAAATTGAACCAAAAACCTCTTAATATTGGCATTTAATATGAAAAAGGCTGAACTTCCAAAGAGGAAAGTCCAGCCTTTTTTTATAACGCTTTGTCTTTTCTTTTATCTATATGGTAAAAGAAAATCTGCGTTTGGTAATTACACCTTAGAAAGAGAGCATTACCATTGCCAAAGCATAGACGCCAGCGTCATATCCTACAGAAGCATAGTATGTGACACCATTGAGTGTGTATGCAGCCCAACCGGCACCAGAGATGGCCTTGTCACTATCAAACTCGAAGGAACCGTCAGCACCAACTGATAAGCTGTCTGTAATAGCATAATCTACGCCTACATTCAAGTCATATTCTTTTGATTTTGTTGCAAGTGCAGCAATGAACTCTGCATATGCGCCAAATGCATCATAGCCACCTGTTACTGCAACAAGAACATTATGTTTACCGGATACTTTGTTGAACTTATAAAGAGCTGAAATACTTGCTACAGAGTTATCAAGTTTAGCAGCATTAGCAATATCAAATACAAAACCTGCCTCTACATCAAGGTCAGCTTCTGCAATCTGAACGCCAGCACCAACTGATACGAAGTCAAAGTCTGCATTAGCATAGACAATACCGCTTACTCCGTCTGGATCAATTGCTCCTGTAAGTGAGAAATTCTTATATCCAAGAGAAAGACCTGTCATAATGCCTGTACCTACAGAGTCAATGTAGTTGCAATAGCTTGTAGTAGGATCAAGATATGGAACATAAATTGAGAAGCTGTTGTCACCAAGCATCATCTTTACAGATACATCTTCAGGAAGACCTAAAACTGTTGAATAATCAACTGTTAAGAGAGCTGAGATTGGCTTATAATAAGAGCCGTCAGCGCTAAAATTAGGAGACCACAGATCTAATGTCCATCCTTCACCTTCTGCACCAGAAGTAACAGAAAATCTACCGGCAAGGTCACCTAAACGACTTACATCAGATATTGCTACACCGTCACTAAAGCTGAATGTGTAACCAGCTCTGAAACTTCCGTGAAAATCCAAAGCGAAGACACTAGTTGCGACCAGCACCGTAATCAAAAGTACGATTATACCTTTTTTCATACTTCCTCTATTAAGACCTTATTTTGGGACTGCTTCTACCCAAGGGTTGATATGCCACAAAGGAGCAAAAAGAAGGTTAAAAGTGCTGTTGAAAACGCTAAGACCGTAAACAAGAAAAAATGAAAAGGAGCCTTAAGACAGTTTTGTAAAAACCTCTTAAGGATTAAAGTATTGAGATTGTTTTACTTCCAATATTTTGCAAGGACTTCGTAAAAAATGTTTTGGTAAACATTCTTGGGAGGTCCTCTTGGAATTGAAAAGAAAAAAATAGGGTGGTGGATAGGGGAATTGGTCTAAAATAATATTTTGTTTTCTTTCTTGCTCCTTTACCCATGACGACAGCCGTTTACGCCGTGGGTGGTGAACCTTGAGCTGTAGAGGGGTGGGAAAAACCCTTCAAGAGATGCCATGCTGTGCACAGCGCTCATTGTTGCCCTCCCGTGCAGTTGAAGGTTTGTTGTTGCCTTTAAGGCTTGCTCCTTGTCAAATCGCGGATTTTTTAGCTCAGTCTCTGATTTCGGCCTCATGGTGCGTTGTGTATGGCATACGTTGGCTATGTGCGTGATGCTTACAATGTTGCACGTGGACCATAGAAGGATACGATACCGGCGGTTCATTCTCCAATTCGGCTGTCCGGGAACCACAAAATGTGTCGAACTCTGATTTGATTCAAGAAGAATTTTTGTAACTCTTTGTATAAAAAGAAGTTAAATGCTATTTTTGTGTAGTTTTTATACCCTAAAGTGTACCATAAAGTGTACCCAAAGTGTACCTTTTTCATGTTGCGTAGTGACATGGTGAGAAGTATTACAATATCATGGAAGGCAGACTCAAAAAACAAAAATTTCATTAGAAGTTTGTAGCCTTTGTGAGTTTAGATGAGTCAAAAGGAGTCTTTGTTTTTAACATGACATATATTATGCGTGAGAGCTTGCGGGCGGTCGCAATAATGGCTTTTCCTGATGATTTTTCGTCTTTTAGCTTGTAATACTGTTCTATAATTCCTAGTTTGGATGTTTTGACGGGCATTCTTACCATTGCAACAACGCACTGTACAAGGGCCGTTCGTAACTCCTGCGGTCCCCGCTTTGTGATTTTTCCATAGTAGACGGTTTCGTTTGATGTTTGGACCCACGGCACTAGCCCGCAGTATGCCGAGAAATTTTTGTAGTTTTCAAACCTGTCTATGTTGTCAATGTAAGCGTATATGGTGCAAGCGTTTACAATTCCAATGCCGGGAATTGTCATAAGCAGGCTTATATTATCGTTCTCAGCTGTTATCTTTTTAAGCCGGCGCTCAAGCACGCGAACTTGATTTTCAACTACATCAAGTGTTTCAAAAACTATTTCTATTACTTCTTTTATTTTTGCGGGGATTTTTGTCAAAAGTTTGGCTCTGCTGCTGCGACTTTGAAATTGTGCCGGAAGTGTTATATAGCCATAAGCCAGCATGATGGCATGAGCCTGATTTTTTAGTGCAACGGCATCTTGTACCATAAGCGACCGACTTTTTAGAATGCGTCTTAGGCTTTCTGATTCCGGCGTACATAAATGGCTTTTGGGCAGTATATCTCTTGCTAAGAATTCTGCCAGTGTGCGGGCATCGTTTTTATCGGTTTTCTTGGTGCTTAGGTTGACAACTTTGAATCTGAGTGTGTTTACAACTGTGACTTCAAATCCTTTGGCTTGCATGATATCTCTAAAATAGCGTGCATTTGATGTGCTTTCTATTGCAATTGATATTGGTATATTTGAGATTGAGTTTTGGTGTGGGCCTGTGGTGAAATTTTGACCTTTGTTTAAGTTTTGGCGTGCTAGCTGGTTTATTCTTTCTTCAAATGCGTCATAGCCGGCTTTGGTAGTTGCAAATCTTGTACCTTCTTCAAATGCGTTATCTTTTTCATCAAGTATATATATTGTAAATTGTGTTTTGTGTAAGTCTACACCCACAAAGAATTTTTTCTCATTACTGTGCAGTGCATTACTGTGCATTACATTCTGAATGTCATAGCCCATGTTATATTGCATATTGTCTTGCATGTTATTTTGCATGTTATACCTCTCTCTTCTATAGCAGTTTTAACAAGGTCGTGGGCTTTTTCTTTAAGAGTCCACGATTATGATTTTAATCTGATTTTAATCTTACAGAGTTTTTTGCAAAATGAGATTTTGTAAAGGCTCAGAGAATTGTATGCTCAGAGAATTGTATGCTCAGAGAATTTTAGGTTTTACCAAATTTTAGGTTTTACCGAATTGTAAATGGTATAAAATAATGCGGGGCTTCCAAATGTTTAGCGTTTCCAAAAAGCTCTGGAGAATAAAGCGTAAACTGTGAAAAGTTCAAGTCTTCCAACCAGCATGAGAAAGCTGAAGACCCACATAGCCCAGTTTGGGAAGATTGCAAAACTGCCGGTAGGACCTGTTTTTCCAAATCCAATTCCAATGTTTCCCAATGTGAGCAGGGTAGAGGAAAAACATGTTTCAATGTCTGTTCCGGTAAGTGCAATAATCACTGTTCCCAATAACCATGTTACAATGTAAACCGTCACAAAAGATAAAACACTTGTTATTGTTTCATCTCTCATTATTTCTCCGCTGCTTTTTATTTTATAAACAGCATTGGGATGTATGCGTTTTTTTGTTATATTGGCACCCATTTTGCAAACAGTTGCAACTCTTGTTACTTTAATACCTCCACCTGTGGAGCCAGCGCAACCGCCTACGAACATTGTCAATATTATGAGCATGACGGCAAATGTTGGCCATGCAAGATAGTCTGTTGTGGAAAATCCCGTTGTTGTGAGAATTGAAGCTACATTAAATGCCGTATACCTGAAAGCCTGTAAAATGTTTGGGTATATATTGCGCACTGCAAGCTGCATTGCTCCAAAGGCCGAGCATAAAAACCATATGCCAAGATACCAGTGCAGCTCGTCATCTTTGAGAGACTGCCTGATTTTTCCTGTGAATGCTTTATAATACAGTGAAAAATTAATGCCCCCAATTAACATGAATACAGTGACGATAATATCGACATAAGCGCTGTTGTATGCTCCAATAGATGTGTTCTTCACACTAAAGCCAGCCGCAGATATTGTTGAGAAAGTGATAGTTACAGCATCATAAAGTCCAAGTCCTCCAAATAAAAGAAGGATTGTTTGGACAAAAGAAAAACCAATATAAATCAACCATAAGGCAGCTGCCGTTTCTCTTGTTTTGGGTGTCAGTTTCCCTTTGACAGGTCCTACGGATTCTGCTCCTAACAGCAAAAAACTTCCGGCGCCAATTTGAGAGCCTGCACCTATTGCAGGAAGAAGGGCCACAAAAAGAACTACAATTCCCATGCCTCCCAGCCAGTTTGTCATACTGCGCCAAAAGAGAATGCCTTTATTGCAAATTTCAATGTTTGTAAGACATGTAGCACCTGTTGTTGTAAAACCGCTCATAATCTCAAAGTACGCTTTGCTGTAAGTTGAGAAGTCTCCTGAAAGATACAAAGGAAGTGCTCCAAATGCTGTTGCAATAACCCATGTCAATGTTACAAACAAATAACCGTCTCTTGGTAAAAGGTCTTTCAGGTTTTCTTTGCGTGTGGCCAGCAGTGCAACTGCAGAAACTGCTGTTATGCAAAGTTGCGTGAGTAAAAATGCCTTGATTGCAACTTCTTCATGAAAATAAATGCTGACAAAAAGCGGTACCAGCATGAGAAAGCCAATGAAAAGCATTATGAATGCCAAAAGTTTTATATCTTTTTTCAAATGCATACTCAGCCTCTGTTATTTTTTTGCAAAACTGTTTTGCACCTGTTTATGGCAAGCTTCTTCACTTTTTGCACTTTCACTTTCAACTTTCTCACTTTCTACTTTTGTACTATTTACTTCTTTGTTTTCAACGTTTTCGTTCTCTACGCTTTCTGCATTTTGTGAACTTTCTTTTCTTGTCATTTTACTTTCTACAATTTCACTTTGTCCAATGCCCAAAAGCTCCTGTATTGTTTGAGTGTATTTGCGTTCAATCACAAGTACAAGTTTGTCATTTGCCTGTATCTCGTAAAGGCCCCCCGGAATTATGGTATTTCCATTTGGTTTAGTAACCCCTGCAATAATTCCTTTACCTCTCATATCAATGTCTTTGAGAAGTTTTCCGGCAATGCTTCCTGTTTCCGGAATTTGCACTTCAAATGCTTCAATTTGACCATCAAAAAGAGAATGCATACTTGCAATATTATTACCGTGCAAATATTTTTTCAGAGAATCAACCGTTACATCTTGAGTAGAAATAACGCTGTCTATATCCATGTGGCTTGCCATTCTAATGTAGTTTGGATTACGAGTCACAAGCGCCATGCTGTTTTTTATACCAAAATGTTTTGCATAGCTTGCGGTGATGATATTTAACTCGTCGCTGTCAGTAAGGCACAAAATAAGGTCCCTGTTAGAGAGGTTTTCTTCTTTGATAAGACCTTCACTTGTTATGTCAGCATTAAGAACCAAGACATTAGGATACTTATTTGCAATAGCATCACAAGTTTCTTTGTTCTTTTCAATAAGTATTAAATTTCGTTGTTGAGCCGGTGTAAATTTCCTAATTAGGAAGTCTGTTACCTCTCCGGCTCCAACAATGGCAATTTTTCGTGGTTTTTGTCTGCGCCTACCCACTGTCTGCAAAATTGTCTCAACGCTATCTTCTTTAGCTACAAGGCTTAGCGTATCGCCCGGCATTACAACGGTGTTACCGCTTGGGACAATGGCTTCTCCGTTTCTATTAAGCGCTGCAATGATGAAATTGGCTTTAATTTCCTGTCTGATTTTCTTAACTGCTCTATTTGCATATTGAGAGGCTTTTTCCACGTACACGTTATATAAAACCAGCGAAGAAGTATCGAATGAGATAATATCGCTGTAAATTCCTCTCTCAATATCTTGATAAATATGAGATGCTGCCTCTTCGCTTGGGTTTACAATATGACTAATGCCCATGAGCGAACGTGATGTTCCATTTGATGTGCTGTAAGAGAGGTTCCTGATTGACGCAATCGTAAGCGGGACTTTGAATTCCGTTGCAGCAATTCCACACGAAACCAGGTTCGTTTCATCTGATCCTGTGAGCGCAATAAAGGCATTGGCATTATCTAGTCCTGCTTCTCTCAAGTCATCAAGATTCGTTCCGCTACCTGTTACCGCCAGGCAATCAACACGTGTCATTGCATTATTGACGTCATCGGCATCCTCATCCATGATAATGACATCCTTATTCTCTTCCACCAAATGCTTGGCAAGCCTAATGCCTCTGCGTCCTGCTCCAAGAATAACAACTTTCATCTTCACACAATTCCTTTTCTAAGCCTGCAATCCAAAATTTGCAGGGTTTTATCTTTCTTCAAATAGGCCGATATCCCTGTCCGCCAAATTTCTTTTTCACATTCCAAGTTTGCAATTCTACTTCATAGCTCAAATGCATTCAAGCTAATGACAGTTTAGCCCCGGTTATGAAAGTTCGTGCAAGACTTTAAGTTCAAGGCCCGCAAAAATATTGAGCTCTGAAATTCACCTAAAAAAAGAGGTCTTTGCAAAACTGATGTCAAAATGCAGTTTGCAAAAACCTCTTAAATGTTATAGATAAAAGTATTTTTTAGCCTTCAATGACTTTTCCTTTTTCTTTGCGGGCAGCAGCTTCAATTTTGTCTGCTATCATTTCTATTCCCTCATAAAGCTCGTAGCAGTCGTAACTTACAACTTTGACAGTGCCCCATGAGAAATGTAATTTTGCGTCTATGTGGAAACCTTGCCCCTGTGTTTCCCTCTTAATTGTGATGTCTAAATCATGCAAATAGTGTTCTGCAAAGTCGAGTTTTTGAAGCTTCTTGTCAAGAAATTCCTGAGTTTCATCACTGATTTGATAACGTATACCTCTAACGTTAAGATTCATGCGCTCCTCCTTTTGAAGTTTCTTCTTAGTTAAGAGTTTCTTCTTGAGGTTTTTACAAAACACCTTAGTGCGTTTTTGCAAGAACCTCTTCTTACTTCAATACTATGGGGGAAATTGCCAAAAGTCAAAAAAAACTCCAATGAAAACACTAATAAAAACTCCAATAAAAAACTCCACCAAAATTTTTTGATGGAGTCTTTGTGAAACTTTGATGAGACTAAAGCTTCAATACGCCCAAGCAGCATTGTAGCCGTAAAAATTACTTTATTGTCAAGAAAGCTTTATAGCCTTCGTAAACTTGCTGAATGTCGTATGTAGATGTAATTTCCCATGGCGCATGCATGCTTAGTACCGATACTCCGCAATCTAAGACCTGCATTCCGTACTTTGCAGCATAATGTGCAATAGTGCCACCACCGCCAACATCAACTTTTGCCATCTCTGCCATTTGATATGTGATATTGTGAGATTTCAGCTGATTGCGCACAACAGCAAGATATTCTGCATTTGCATCAGAAGCAGAGCTCTTTCCTCTGGAGCCTGTGTACTTGTTAAATACAACACCTTTTCCCAAGAAAGAAGAGTTTTGTTTGTCATAAAGATTGCTGTTCAAAGGATCGTATGCAGAGTTGACATCGCTGGAGAGCATATAAGAATTTGCCAAGGCTCTGCGTATTGAAAGCTCTTGATTTTCAAGGCCAAGTCTGAATACAACTTCTGCAACAGCATTCTCTAGGAGCCTTGAATCCATGCCGGTTGCACCTTGGCTACCTATTTCTTCCTTGTCTACAAGAATACAGCAATTTGTTCTTGAGCCGGTAGCTGTTTCCATCATTGCAATAAGAGATGTATAAGCGCAAACTCTGTCATCCTGGCCGTATCCAAGGACCAAAGTTTTATCAAATCCAAGGTAGCGGGACTTTCCGGCAGGAACGACTTCAAGCTCTGCAGATGTGAAATCTTCTTCCTCTATTCCGTATTTTTCTTTCAAAATTGCAAGGATTTTATCTTTGCCTGACATCTCGTTGGAATCGGCCTTAGAATTGGTCTTGTCTGCTTTGTCATTGCCTGTTGCAGGAGGGTAGGCTGCCAATATGAGGTCAAGCTTTTCGCCTTCAATAAAATCGCTTGCTACTTTCTTCATTTGTTCTTGAGCAATGTGAGGGAGAATGTCCGATATCGTGAATACAGGGTCTTGCGGGTCGTCGCCAATTTTGATATCGACTTTTGTTCCGTCTGTAAGGAATACAAAACCGTCTATTGCAAGAGGTATTGCCACCCATTGATATTTTTTGATTCCGCCGTAGTAGTGAGTGTTAAGGTATACAATTCCTGTGTCCTCATAGACCGGATTTTGCTTTACATCAAGGCGTGGAGAATCAATATGTGCGCCAAGAATGTTCATTCCTTTGCAAATGCAGTCTGTTCCAATGTTAAAAAGTATGGCTGTTTTTCCCATATGAGAATAATAGACTTTGTCGCCGGCTTTGAGAGTGTCTACATCTTCAATGTTTTTGTATCCGTTTTCTATTGCTGTATTTATTACAGTTTGGGCACAACGGCGTTCTGTTTTGTTGTTATCAAGAAATTCCATGTACCCTTTTATCAGGTTTTTCATAAAATACCCCCTGACCCATGATTATTTTCTCTTATTTTGCGTTGTGCAAGTCTTAACTTTTGTTAAGCAATATGTTACCATACTTTAAGAGGTTTAAGCATGAAAGGATTGACAGAACGCCAGAGTGAAGTCGCAAGCTTCATAGAAAATTTCTTTAATGTTAACGGTTATGCCCCAAGTCTCAGGGATATAGCAAGTCATTTTGGATTTTCTCCAAAAGCTGCATACGACCATTTAAGGGCACTTGAAAAGAAAAACATAATCAAGACAGCTGACAACTTGCCAAGAGGAATGGCTTTGCTCAGAAAGACAATGCCTGATGGTGAAAGCATGGTTAAAGTGCCAATCTTGGGAACTACTGCCGCCGGTGAGCCCATAATGACAGAGGAAGTCTATGACGGCTTTCTTTCTCTTCCCCAAAATCTCGTAGGTTGTGATGACTCTGACAAGTTATATGCCCTAAAGGTCAGGGGCGACAGTATGATTGAAGATGGTATCAATGATGGCGATGTTGCTATAATCAAAAAATCAAATTATGCCAGTAACGGGGAAATTGTGGCTGCCAGTATTGGAGAAGATACTACATACGGTATAACTCTTAAACACTTTTATCATGTTGGAGACAGGTACGAACTCAGGCCTGCAAATCCTTCTTATAAAGTCATTGTTTCAACCCAGTGTCAAATTCATGGCAAACTTATCATGATTATAAGACAGTATGGGAGGTAACGGTGGCAGTAGTATATCTCTTGCTTGGTCCTGAAAAAGGACTCAAGGAAGAACATATAAAGAAAATAAAAGCCTCTTTGGGTGATTGTGAAGTTTCCAAATTTTATGGTTTTGAAGACTATGAGGCTGAGCTTTATGCACAACTTAACAATAATGACCTTTTTGCAAATCATAAACTTGTAATTTTAGAGCAAGCGCAGGAAATAAAAAGCAAAGACAAAATCAAAGCACTGGCCAGCTACATAAAAAGCCCCTCAGATTGTGCAACTCTAATCATTTCCAGTGACGACTTGTTTATAGCTTCTGAAATAATGGCATCTGTTCCTGAGTCTGACACATTAAAGTTTTATGAGATGTTTGAGAGCAAAAAAGAAGAATGGCTCAGAAACTTTTTCAGAAAAAATTCTTTTTCAATAGACTCCGGTGCATGCAGTGCAATCATTGAGAAAGTTGAAAACAATATCCATGATTTTGAAAATGTATGTTCCCAGCTTGTAATATACATGAGCACTATTGAGGGCAAGACAACAATAACTTCCAATGATGTAGAAGACTATCTTGTTCATACAAGAGAAGAGAGCGATTTTTCTTTATTCTCGTATGTTGCTAGGTGTAAACTCTCCAGTGCTTTGGATTGCCTGCATACACTCTTAAGAACAAAAGATGCTTCTTCTGTAACAGCTATGTGTGCTTCCAGACTTGCAACTTATTTCAGAAGAGCGCTTTCTGTTCAAGTTAATGTACAAAAAGGCATGGGAATGAGTACGTCAGCACGTGAAGACGGCAGGGCTTTTTCCACTAAATATTTTGAAAGAGACAAGCCAATTTCAAGGTTCAAAGATAAAGAAGTTTATAGAGATGCCTGTAAAGCATACTCCTTACGTGATATGGAGCGTATTCTTGTAACGCTTGCTGAATATGACATAAAGATAAAAGAGTGCGGTACAGCTTTACAGCAAACAATGATGGAAAAATGCCTTATAGATGTCATAAAGCACAAGGGCCGTCATGCAAAACCTCTTGAATTTGCAACTCTTTAGGGCGCTTGCCAAAGAAAGTCAATCAAATTCTACATAAGCTAATTCTACATAAACGTACAACTTTAACTTGCAGTTTCAACCTTTCTTTTTCAACTTCTTTCGTAAGAAGAGTCTATGTTTAACTCTGTGCGGTATTTGCTTACTGTACGTCTGGCGCACTTTATCCCTTTTTTCAGTAAAATGTCTGATATTTTTTGGTCAGAAAGTGCGCCTTTTTCTTCTATAATTTCTTTAATCATTTCTTTGACAACATTTCTTGAAACGGTTTCATCTCCGGAGGAATTTGAGCGTACACCCTGAGTAAAGAAATATTTGAGTTGAAAGAGTCCCCAATCTGTGTCTACCCATTTTGACTGTGCAAGCCGGCTCATTGTTGTTTCATGTACGTCAATACGCTGTGCAACGTCTTTAAGAGTCATTGTTTTGAGAAATTTTGGTCCGTATAAAAAGAACTCTTTTTGAATATCCATTATTGCAACTGCAGCATTGTAAAGTGTTTTGAAACGCAAATTTACCTGGTCTATAAGTTGGTTTGCCTGTTTCACACAACTTTTTATGTACTTTGAGGCTTCTTTGGAGTCCGGGCCTGTAAGCTCTTTTGATAAGGCACAAAATTGAGGAGAGACTTCAAGAGTTGGAATTCCTGCACGGTTTATATCCAAAGTAAGAACCCCGTCTTTGTTATGAATTGCAAAATCGGGCTCTATATAGTTTTCGCCATCTGTGCCATAGTTGCGACCCGGATATGGCGTAAATCGTTTGAGTATAGAAATAAAGGTTTGCAAGTCCTCTTCTGAAATACCTAAATCAAAAGCGACTTCTTTTGTCTTTCCTGTTTTGATTTTTTCAAGTTCGTTTGTGACAAGTTTTGCAAAGATTTCCAAATCACTTTGAGCCATTCCTGACAGTTTTGCTTGCAGTATTAGAGACTCTCTGAAGTCTTTGACGCATATTCCGTCCGGGTCAAAATTTTGAACAACATTTATAGCTTCTTGAATTGTTTTTTCATCAAAAGAAGATTCTTCAAAAAGTTCCTGAGGCTGTAAAAGAAAAAATCCGTTTGCATCAAGGTTGCTGATTAGCATTTTTGCAGCTTTTTCAACCTCACAAGATACACTGACTTCTCCAAGTTGCTCCAACAGGTGCTGTTGAAGAGTTTTTCCCTCAGCGGAGGTGTTTTCAAGCATCATGTTGAAACGGTCACTGTCACTTGCGTCTGAACTGGTATAAGTTTTGTCATAGTTACTGTAATTGGAGCTTTTTTCAGAAAAATCACTTGGAAAACCGTTATACAAATCGCTTGGAAAATCATTGGAGAGATTTTCATAGTAAGAGGAATCGGCATCATCTATGCGGTCGTCATAGTTTTTGGAAAACTCGTCAGAGCTTTCTCCGTGGGATGATTTTTCAAGATTCTCAGTACCTGAAGATGAGAATTCTTTCTCCGGGATTTCCAATGCAGGGTTAGTTTCTATTTCTTTTTGAATGTGCGCTTTAAGCTCCAAGATTGGAAGAGGAAGAAGAGCTAAAGACTGTAGCATTTGAGGGGAGAGAGTTTGTTCTTGTTTTAATGACTGCGTAAGTCCAATTGTAAAATCAGCCATATTTGTTTTTTATTTCCCTTTTAATTCTAATTGTGCAATCATCAACATGAAACTTGCACATTAGCAGTTGCATTGAACCATGCTTTACAATAAGTGGCTCTCAATTTGAAAAAACCTCACAAAGCTATTCAAATGCTTCTCCAAAGTAGATGTCTCGGGCAATTTCATTTGCCAAAAGCTCATTTCTACCTCCCGATACCAAGATTGAGCCATCACTTATTATGTGCGAGCAAGTAGTAATTGAAAGAGCATCTCTTACATTGTGGTCTGTTAAGAGTATTCCAATTCCAAGTTTTGCAAGCGAGCGTACAATTTGTTTTATTTCATAAACAGCTTTTGGATCTATTCCTGCAAAAGGCTCATCCAATAAAAGAAACCGTGGACTTGTTGCCAAACAGCGGGCAATCTCTGTTCTTCTTCGTTCTCCGCCTGAAAGAGTATAGCCTTTTTGTTTTGCAAGATGAGTAAGTCCAAACGATTTGAGAAGTCCGTTAACTACAGCTTCTTTTCTTTTGTTATCGCCGTTGACACGGGCTTCCACAACAAGTCTTATATTGTCTTCTACACTGAGTTTTTTGAAAATTGACGGTTCCTGGGGCAGGTAAGATATGCCAAGGCGGGCTCTTTTGTACATTGGAAGATTTGAGATATCTACATCATTGAGCTCTATTTTACCCCCGTTGTTGGTGATAAAACCTACAATCATGTAAAAAGTCGTAGTTTTTCCGGCTCCGTTAGGTCCCAAGAGGCCAATGATTTGACCTCCTTTCATTTCAAAAGATATATCTTTAACAACATCTCTTTTCCCATATGTCTTTTTGAGATGTGAAACTTTCAAAGTGTTATCCATTTACCTCTCCTGAAATAGAGCCTTCCATTGTGATTTCATAACTTGTCAAATCAACAGTTATAACAGAGGCATTGTAGACACTGCCGTTCCAATTAATGCGCGCACTGCCTTTTAGAGTTACAATTTGTTTGGAATTGTCAAATTCTATGCTGTCTGCTCTGCAAATCATTGGACCGTCGTCAGTATTTTTTACAACACGTGCCATCATTTGAATTTTTATAAGAGTACTTTGCGTATCATATTCAAACCTGGCACCTGAAAGTGTTGCATCATTTTGCTCATCTTGGATTTCAATCCACCCGTCAGAGACAATCTCTCCGGTTTCTCTGTCATAGAATAAAGAGGGACATTGAAGTGTAATGCCTCTCAAATGGTCTGCAACATTAACTTTTCCGGTGCAATTAACATAGCGAAAGTCTTTGCCGTACAGCTCAATTGTTTGAGCACTTATTACAAGATTGTTGGCTGTGACATTGGCTCCACCTGAAAGACTTACAGCACGGTTGTTTTCCTGCATGCTTACTTTTGTATAACCGCCGGAAAATTTTATTTCTGATGCCGTTTGCACAGGCGAAGTCTCCGGTTGCACTTCTTCCAAGACCGGTGTCTTTGTGTTCACTTCTTCCATGTCTGACGCATAAACAGTAGTTGAAAAAAAACCAAACAAAAAACCAAACAAGAAAAAAGACAAAATACAAAAAAAGACAACGCCCGGTACAAGCCTAATTGATGTAATTGAAAGAGGGTGTCTTGTTGAACAAAAGATTTTTTTCATTTTATGGTTCCCTCCAGGATTTTGCCAAATTCAAAATCGTTTTCATCTAACAGCGCACTAAAGCCTTCTGCAATAATTTGCGTTCCATCTTCATAAAAAACTAATACTTCTCCGTTTGATTTAAGACTTCTTTTTTGATTGTCCCATTCTATTGAAGTTGCATTGATAATAAGATTGTCGCTTTGTCTGTAAATGGTAACATTTCCGCTGAGCGTTGCTTTTTCTCCGGTTTCATCCAGTGTGGCAATATCACATGAGCCTTCAAGCCCGTCTTCACTGTCTTGCCTGAAGTGCACATCTTCCAAAACAGTTCCTTTTTCACTCTTGTACACTGTCATGGTTTCTGCATTCATAATTAAAGCAACTTCCCCAGTCATTCCCAAAGTGTATTGGGCTTGCTTCAAAACCATGTTGGGAAGTTCCTGCTCACCAAGCGGTATTGCAGTATTTTCTTTGCCGGAACAAGAAAAAAGAGTAACTAAAAGAAGAGATGCAAGCAAAAAGCATGCCAGTTTCTTGAATTTCATAGGGCAATAATAACACCAGAACAGGGCTGTTGCAAAGTAGAAGAAAGAAAAGTACCATTGAATATATGAAAGTTTTGTTTTTGGGTGAAATCGTTGGCCGGTGTGGCATTGGTGTTATAAAAAATGCCCTGAAAAATTATAAAAAAGACAATGCAATAGACCTTGTTGTTGCAAACGGCGAGGGCGCTACCAGCGGTTTTGGATTGGGATTTCAAAATGCTTTAACTTTGCAACACATGGGAATAGATGTCATAACACTTGGAGAAAAAGCGTTTTTTAAGATAGATATGGTCGAGGGTATTACAAAAAAAGACAGGATTCTAAGGCCTGCAAATTATCCAGAGACGGTCCCCGGCCGTGGTGTGCGTTATATAAATGTAGGCGACAAAAAAGTTTGCATTATAAATACATTGGGAATGTGTAATTTCAATACACCGCATTTGAACAATCCTTTTTTGAATGCACAGGCGCTTGTCGAGAAAGCCAAAGAAGAGACTCCTTTTGTTTTGTATGTGTTTCATTCATCAGCAACTGCCGAGAAATCCACAATGGGCTTTCTTTTGGATGGCCTTGCCGGTGCTGTTGTTGGAACCCATTGCAAAGTTCTTACAGCAGACTGTCGCATTTTGCCAAAGGGCACTGCTTATATCTCAGATCTTGGTCGCTGTGGCGCATCTATGAGCGTGGGCGGTTTTGCTCCTGACTACGAAATCAAACGAATAAGAACACAAATAGCAGTACGCTCAAGAGAATCTTGGTGTAAGCCTCAAATGCAGGGCATGGTGTGCACTTTAGACGAAAAAACAGGACTTGCATTGGAAGCTAGCCCTGTATGCATGAACGTAGATGTCGTCATGCCACCTGCAAAGGACAGTGAAACATGACAACGCAAGCTTATGTAAAATCAATAAAGACCAATGCTACCGTTCTTGTGGGTTGTGATAACTCATCATGTACAGGATGTCATGCCCAAATGTTTTGTAATAATAAAACATTTACAGAATTTCTTGCACGAAATGACAATAAAATAGCTCTAAAAGAGGGTGACAAAGTAGACTTGTTTCTTTCTCCAAGTAAAACAATTTTAAGTACTGTGTTGGTTTTTGCTTTGCCTCTTGCCTTGTTCCCTGCCGGTTATCTTACAGGCTCTTATCTTAACCGTTTTCTTGCGACACCTCTTTTAGAAGTGCAAAAAGCGCTGGTGGGTTTAGGTTTTATGGCGTTGGCTTTTGTTATTGCTGCGTTTATAATTGCAAAAAACAAACGCTCTCTTATGCCTGTGATAACCGGGGTTTGCATGCCTCATATAGATGTTGTAGCTGCTGTAATTATGGAGAACAGTAAAATCTTTGTTGCTCAATGCAACTCTAAAAAGCCTGAAATCCCAACTCAATGGGAGTTTCCCGGTGGAAAAATTGAAAAAGATGAGACGCCGGAGCAGGCAATAGTACGTGAAATTGAAGAAGAACTTGCTGTCAAAATTAAAGTCAATTCTCTCATTACGCAAGTAAGTTATAAGTACGAACATTTTAATATGTCAATGAAGATTTTTCTTTGTTCTTTGGACAAAGAAATAGGTCTTGGCAACACACGGCACATTCATCTTAACGAGCACATAAATTCAAAATGGATTGGAAAAGAAGACCTTTATTCTTTAGATTGGGCACCATCTGATGCATTGGCACTTGATGCTGTCTCTACTGCCTGTTGGCCACAGTGACAATAACAAAACTTCAACAAAAAGTTTTACCAAACTCTGTTGCCATGATATTAGCTTATTAAAGAAACACTGGAAGAAAACGCTGGAAGTTCCCACAATTTCATTAAAAACGTCTACAAGCCATAGCATTGTAGAGATTATTGTCATAGAGGCAACTGCGTTAGGTGAAATGTATCCAATCCAAAAGAGGTCAACCCCTTGTCCAAAGTTTCTTCTTTTGTGGCTTGCACATCATCCAATTTCGATTCCTGCACGTTGTGCCTCCAAAATGTAATGTCTGCGCGTTCTAAGAGATAAAATGAGGTGGCATAGCGCTGTTACGGTCCAGGAAATCGGATATGAAAGATAAATCACCTCAAGAGTAGGATATGCCTTGAAAACAGTTGCAATCCATACAATTCTGAGAACACAAGAGCCAACCAAAGAAACTATTGTAGAAAGCATGGATTTATTCAGGCCTCTAAGCGTGCCGGAGCCCACTTCCATGAATGCCAAAGTACAATAAGGAATCATCATATTGTATAAACGGGTTTCAGCTGTAAGTACTGCATTTGGTGCGCTGACATAGCAATGAATAATTGGAACACGGAATGCCAAAATGAAAAGCGACACAGCCTCAGCAATAATAAAAGTAACGAGGTAGCATGAAGCCATAACTTTTCCAATGCGCTTGAACTTTTTTGCACCGTAATGCTGGCTTGTGAATGTAATGGATGCCTGACAAACTGAATTTGTAGCCGTATAGGCAAAACTTTCTATACTGGCTCCCGCCGCATTGCCGTCTATGATGTCTGACCCGCCTGGGCACATTGTATTATTCAGGCCAATAATACTGCTTTGTATAATCATATTGGAAAGCGAGAACAAAGCACCCTGTACAGCTGCAGGAAACCCGTTGTAGATAATGTCTTTGAGCGTATTCTTATCAACATGAAGCTTGTTAAAACTGAATTTGCACCAGCTTTTATCGCGACTTAAAAGAAATAAAAGAATAACAGATGATGCAAAGTTTGAAAAAGATGTGGCTATAGCAACACCGTCGACTGACATATTGAAAACCAAGACAAATAACAAGTTAAGTCCAACATTGAGAATTCCGGTTGCAGACAACACATACAAAGGAGTTTTAGTATCGCCTTTGGCACGGAATATTGAAATTAAAAAGTTTGTCAAAGCTAAGAAGGGACAGCCTATGAAATAAATTTTAGTATAAAGAGATGCTAAATCCAAAATATGGCCCTGGTCTCCAAGCAAGGCTAAAATGGGTCTGCTGATAAAAAGTCCAAGGACCATGCAAAATAGTCCGGACACAAGGCCTGTTATAAGAGATGTGTGTACAGCAGCCTGAGTTTTTTCTTCGTTTCCTTCTCCAATATAGCGGGCAACGACCACGCTTGAACCTACAGCAAAACCGACAAACACATTTACAATCAAAGAAATAAGAGCGCTTGTTGTTCCAATTGCACCAATTGCACCATTTACATTTGACATTGCAACAACAATCATGTCTGCTGCCGAATAAAAAGTTTGGAGCAAATTTGTAATCATCAGCGGGATTACAAAAGCAAAGACTTTTCCAATAAGAGGTCCTTGCAAAAGATTAGATTGATTTATATTGGTTTTTTTGCTTACTGTCTGGAACATAATGCACCTCAAGCTCACACAAAATTAATATTTGGTTTCCTGAAAAAGTTCAGAGCCATATAATATTGATTATACTAAGATATGGCAATGAGTGTTGACCCTTTGACTTACAATGGACTATCTTATCGCAAGGATTTTTGAATGCCACAGCGGAGGCTTAAAGATGAGATCTATAAAAGATATTTACAAAATAGGGAAAGGACCTTCCAGTTCGCATACAATGGGACCGGCAAGAGCTGCAGAGCTTTTCAGAGATGAAAATCCTAACGCTACAAGTTTTAAGGCCATTCTTTACGGCTCTCTTGCCAAGACCGGAATGGGCCATGGTACAGACAGAGCCATCAAGGAATCTTTTGCTCCTAAAGAGTGTGAAGTATCTCTTGATGTTGATAATTCTGTTGTTCTCAAACATCCCAATACTCTTGATTTGATTGCGCTCAACGGTGACGAAGAAATTGCAAAAATCCGTGTTGAAAGCATAGGCGGTGGCGATATAGTAATAGACGGGCGCCCATCAAAAGACCTTTTAGGTGAAGATATCTACATGGAAAACTCTTTTGCCGAGATAAAGCAGTTTTGCGAATACAGATACGTAGATTTGGTAGACTATATAGAGCTTAATGAAGGCAAAGAAATATGGGATTATCTTGCACGTGTATGGAGCGTTATGCAAGATGCAATTAAAGAAGGCCTTTCTAAAACGGGGACTCTTCCCGGGTGTTTGCATGTTCAAAGAAAAGCAAAACATCTTTATGACCACATTGTTGTCAACAAACATGCAGAACTTGTTGAATGCCAGTTGGTATGTTCATATGCTTATGCCGTAAGCGAGCAGAATGCTGATAACGGTACAATAGTTACAGCTCCAACTTGTGGCGCCTGCGGTGTACTGCCGGCAGTGCTTTATTATCTTAAAGAAAAACGTCAGCTTTCAGACTTGGATGTTCTTCACGCTCTTGCCGTTGCCGGGCTTTTTGGTGAGCTTGCAAAACAAAATGCATCGGTTTCCGGTGCTGAATGCGGTTGCCAGGCTGAGGTTGGCGTTGCATGCTCTATGGCAGCAGCTGCAGCAGGCCAAATGTTTGGCTACAACATCATGCAAATAGAATATGCAGCAGAAGTAGCTCTTGAACATCACTTGGGCCTTACATGTGACCCTATATGCGGTCTTGTTCAAATTCCCTGTATTGAAAGAAATGCCGTTGCAGCTCTAAGGGCAATCAATTCTGCAAACTTGGCATACTTCCTTACAGGAACAAGAAATATAAGCTATGACATGGTAATCAAGAGTATGTACTACACAGGACTTGATATGAATCAAAGATATAGAGAAACCTCTGAGGGCGGTCTTGCACGTGCATATTCAAGAAGAGGTTAGTTGGGGTTTATAATGCTTGAAAACCTTGAATTTTCATTTGAAAACGATTTTCAAAAACTTCATTTGGAAGTAAAAGTATCGCACTCTTCTTTAGAATCTTCAAAACAAAAAACAGGGCACAACATAGAGTATAAAATCATAAACTCTTCAGGTGTTGATTTTGTTTGTGCTTTTGATCGTACTTCTGATTGTGCTTCTGATTGTGTTTCTGAAACTTGGATTTCGTTTCAAGGGGACAGTGCCAAATGGCTTGAAAGGTTTGATGATATAGACATCCAAGAGTGGAACTCTTTTTACGATACAGCTCATAACCCGTTTTCTTCTTTTGAAACAAAATGGAGCTTGTGCATAGAAGCAGAAAAAAAGGAAGATGATACGTCTTTGGCTTTTTCCAAGACAAAGAATGAAAATTCAAGAAAGACTAAGACTATATATGGTCATAACTTGTATCCTGTAGACTTTGACCGTTTTCTTGATTTGTTGAAAGATTTACTTCAAATTCCCGTTTTATTGCTTGAATTATAAAATACAAATTGTGCAAAATGATATGGATGTGTGTTTTTCATAATCGTACTGTAAGATTTTGCAAAACTCATGAAAAGCGGAGGGCTAAGTGAGAAAGACTGTACTTGTTTTTGTATTTCTTGTTGTTTGTTTTAATATTTTTGCTACTGTAACATCTACCTCTGATACAAAGATAAACGGAGTGCATGCAATTTCCATTACAGCTACAGACCAAGAACCTTTTTCAACTACAGCTCCAACAAATCTTGGACGACCATCTGTTGCTGTTGTTCTTTCAGGCGGGGGTGCCAAAGGCCTTGCTCATATAGCTTTACTTGAAGAGTTGGAAAAAAGAGGCATTCCAATTGATATGGTCTTGGGAACCAGTATGGGAAGCCTCATTGCCGGCCTATATTGCGCTGGTTACAGCTCTGGAGATATAGAAAGACTGGTAACAGAAAACGATCTTACAAGTCTTTTTACAGACATCCTAGATGGTGGTACGCAACCTCTCATTGAGCCCTTTGCAGATACAAGATACAACATTCTTTCACTTGAGGTGGGAGATTTTGGCTTGGGAGAGACATCAGGTATTATCAGCGATAGAAAAATATTGTCCTTTTTTGAAGAAATACTTGCCAATGTGCCAAAAGACATAAGTTTTGATGAACTTCCAATCCCATACAGAGCCATAGCAACAGATGTTGTATCGGGAGATTTAGTACTGTTTGAAGGTGGCTCTCTTATTGATGCCATGCGAAGTAGTATGAGTATTCCTCTTGTTTTTGATGCTTATGAAGTTGAAGGCTTATACCTCATGGACGGCGGACTTGTTGATAATATGCCAATTAAATATGCCCGTGAACTTGGTTATGACATAGTCATTGGGATGGATATGAATGGCTCAGAGAAAATAGATGCCAATGATATGCACAGCATGACAGGTGCTGCCAATGCAGCCTTTAGAATCATAGTTATAAATACAATCAAAAATCAGTATGAGTATGCAAATGTGGTATTAGTGCCACAAGTCTCAGATATAGGCGTTTTAGCTTATGGAAATCCACAGCTTGTAATTCAACGAGGATGGGATGAAGTTGAGGCTCACTCAAGCGATTTGGATGAAATAGTTTCCATGTTCGAAGAAGAAGATTTGGAGCCTAAAGACCCACACCGTGTAGGACAGTATTTTGCCGGTAGTGTGACAAATGACGACTCAAAAGAGGATTATAATGCAGTAAATGCAACTGCAACAGTATCAAATGAGAACTCAAGTGTAGCTGTAAATACGTCATACAAAGTGAAAAGTTCTAATGAAGGTGCTCTTTCAACAAGTCGTCTTAACTTTGGTGTTTCTTCTGTATCTGAAATCTCAACAGCCTTTGACGGCTCATCACCTATCATTTTGCAATATCTTCCAACTATTGAATTTAACTTCTTCAATAAAAATTTTCGCAACACAGAATGGGATTTGACGGTTTTTGCCTCTCTTGGTGACAATCTTCGGTTGGGCGCATCACTTTACTACCCGCTTGGCAACACTCAGGAAGATGCCAAATTCTATTTTAATCCCGATTTCTCAATTACTTTTGGCTCTGTAACACCTCTTTCAAACAGAGCAAACCCGCAACTTGAAAACTCTATGGATTTTGCAGCGGACTTGAAAGCTGCAATAAAGTATACCGATGCCAAACGTTTTAACAGTAATATCGGTCTATCTTTGCGTTTTACTGCATTAGGAAGAACCATAACAGGTATTCCAACATCGTTTGGTATCATGCCCGTTTTGTATGCAAATGGGATTTGGTATGGAAATTTTGAGGATAGCATGTTCTCAACCACAGGTCTTAGAGTGGATGCCAGAGGAAGCTTGGGCTATTACAGAGATACATTTACCTACGTGCTTGGAGTTTCGTATGAGCAAAAAATTCCGTTGACGGGCTCTTTAATACTTGCTTTGGATGCATTGGCATTTACAAGTAGGGAGCCTATAGAATTCATGGACTCTTATGTGAGATTTGGAGGGTGGGATGCTCTTGCCGGCGACTCTGATTCTTTGTATGTAAGAGATGCAATTGTTCTTGGAACTGCATTACAGTGGAATTTAGGTGGATTTATACCGTCTTTCTTGGTATGTGAAATCAGGGCCGGCTGGAGAAGTGCAGATACAGCTTTTTCTATTGTAACAGCCCTCAACAGCACCGGCATTGCCCCTCAAAACAGTTTGACCTCTCCTTTCTCAGAACTGAGCACATTCAATATGGGCTTTGGTGTAGGATATGGCGTTAAAACTCCCATTTGCGACTTCTTGGTAGGCGTTGGCATAAGCATAAAAGGCGACTTTGCCCTCTACTTCGAGTGCTATTGATGTTTTGTTTACATTCAGGTTTACATTCAGGCCTGTGGTATCTCATAAATGTTTTTAAGTCCGCCGTTTTTGGCCGTCAAGCATTTATTATGGCGGTCTCTTAGAAGCATAGAAGAGTGTCAACTTTTCAATATGCTATGAACTTGTTCTACAGAGATGGAAGTATATTGTGCAATCTTTTCCCAAGTCACACCGTCTCGCATCATCTCTTTAACAATTTGTTGTTTTTCTTCTGAACGTCCTTGAGCTTTGCCTTGAGACAGGCCTTCTGAAAAACCTTCTTTTCTGCCATCTTTGTATTGCTCAATAAGGTTCAGTTCATATTTCATATAGCCTTGCCTCCAATCTTCATTGCCGT
>CAVGEF010000089.1:0-7783 GCA_963628205.1 Bacteroidaceae bacterium | reverse complement strand
GTACACAGCCCTGTGGCATCTCCAATTGCACAAGTAAGCCCATCTAGCATTATTCTTACTTGGCGCAATTTCCCTGAAAGCATGGAAGAAGATGCACTTTACAATGTCATAAAAACAAATCTTGATTCTTTGTGGGAAACAGGCTTGTTTTAAGAAATATGTCTTGAGGAATATACAATGGAGAATATCAACGAATATAAAGAGTTATATAAAGAGCTGAAAGAAAAAATAGTTCAGTATTCAAAACTCATGTATGACGAGCATTTAGTGTCTGCAACAAGTGGCAATATAAGTATTAGGTTGCCGGCTCTTGAAAATGCTTTTGCAATAACGCCAAGTTCAGAAAGCTACCGTACAATGACTTATGACAGAATTGTTGTTATGACTTTGGACGGAAAACTTCTCTATTGCCCAAAAGATGCTAAGCCCTCCAGTGAATGGCGTCTTCATGCAATGCTTTACAAAACAAAAAAAGAAGTTGGTGCAATTGTGCATACACATTCTCCTTATGCTACAGCTTTTGCTGTAAACAGAGAGCCCATACCTTTAATTCTTATTGAGATGCAACCTTGGCTTGGGGGAGATATTCCTCTTGCACAGTATGCGCCAACGGGTTCAGAACAGCTTGGTATTAATGCATCCAAAGATATTGGGAACAAAGGAGGCTGTCTTCTTGCAAATCACGGGACAGTTGCCGTGGCTCCAACGCTTGAACTTGCATATACACGAGCTTCGTACATAGAGGATGCTGCCAAGATTTATCACATGGCAAAGTGTGTAGGAAAGCCATACATTATTCCAATGAACCCGGAGCCAAGCACGGGACACGATACTTGCAAAAATTGAGGTGCATGATGTCAATTCTTTTTACAAATGCAAAAATAGTTGCAACTTATGCCGGAGAGTTCAAGATTCTTGAAAATGCATATCTTGGCATTAACGGAGACAAGATAGATTACATTGGTATTGAGAAACCCCAAGGACAATATACAACAGAAAAGAACATGTATAATAAACTTCTCATGCCCGGTTTAGCTAATTGTCATGGCCATACAGCAATGAATCTTTTACGGGGGTTTGGAAGTGACCTGCCATTGCAAGACTGGTTGCATTTGCTTTGGCCAATTGAAGATAAGATGCGAGACAAAGAGTTTACTTCTGGTATGGAAATGGCTATTTTGGAAATGCTTGCATGCGGAACAACAAGTTTTTGCGATATGTACATGCATCCTGCAGTTACGCAAAAATGCATTGAAGAAAGTGGAATTAAAGCAAATCTTACACGGGTTGTCATGGGCGGGGATGCGAACACCAAGTATTTAACATTTGCAAACAGAATTGAAGCTTTAGATTTTTACAAAAACTATAACGGAGCATTTGAAGATAGACTTCATGTTGATTGGAGTGTTCATGCAGAATACACAATTGATACAAATATTGCACAACAATGGGCGCAGGAAATCCAAACGATAGGAGGAAGGCTTCATATACACTTGTCTGAAACAAAAAAAGAGCATGAAGAATGTCTCAAAAAGAGAGGACAAACGCCGGCTTCGTGGTTTAATGAGCTTGGGTTTTTCAACATTCCATGCTATGCAGCCCACTGTGTTTGGGTAACAGATGACGATATTTTTATAATGAAAGAAAAAAGCGTAAGCCCGGTTCATAACCCGTCAAGTAATATGAAACTTGGAAGCGGATTTGCTCCAATTCCAAAAATGCTTGAAAGAAGGCTTAACGTGGCATTGGGAACTGACGGAAGTGCAAGCAATAATAATCTTAATATGTTTGAAGAAATGCATCTTGCATCAATCATTCACAACGGCATCTTTGGCGACCCAACACTCATGAAACCTGAGCAAATTCTCAAAATGGCAACAATTAACGGTGCAAAATTGCAAGGACGGCCTAATACGGGCTCTCTTGAAATAGGCAAAAAGGCCGATATCATTGCACTTAATTTAGATGCGCCACATCTTGTACCTGATTATGACACACTGGCGCTACTTGTTTACTCTGCACAGGCCAGTGATGTATGCATGACTATGGTAGATGGAAAAATTTTGTATGAAGACGGTCAATATTACACAATGGACAAAGACCGCATATTTTATGATTACAAAAAATCATGCAGGTACTTGTCCTGTGTTTGATGTATAAAAAGATTAGAGGTTTTTGCAAAACGAATTTTGCAAAAACCTCTGCAAAGTTTTGCAATTTTTATAGTTTTAATTTTTAGTGATATCGCCACCAAAATACTTAATTGAGAGCGCGCTTATTGTGCCGTCTTCCAAAAGCTCATTTACAGCCTTGTTTATAGCATCTCTTAGCTTTGCGCTGTCTGCGTCTTTTCTCATTGGAATGGCAACGCTTGTAGTTTGCTTGTCAAGACAAGCTATCTTTATTGCTGCATTAGGGTGTGCGTTCTTATAGTCGTAATAAGTGACTTCTGCATTAAGAGTTGCATCTATACGGCCGGCAAGAAGAAGTTCAAAAGTTTGAATCAAGTCATCAACAGGAGTTACTGTTGCGCCGTAAGACTCTGCCACTTGTGCATAAGTCGATGATATTGTATTTGCTGTTTTCTTTCCGGCAAGATCTGCCATTGAAGATATGGAATTGTCGTTTTCGCGTACTATTACCGCTGTACGGTTATAAGCGTAAGGGGTTGAAAAATCGTATTTCAGTTCCCGTTCAGGTGTAATATCCACACCATTTATCATGATGTCATAGCGCCCGGACTCAAGACCTGCCAAAAGGCCGTCCCATTCACCTTCTATGAATTTTGCTTTGACACCTAATTTGTTTGCAATCTCTTGGCCTATTTCTACATCAAAACCAACAAGATTATTATTTGAATCGTGGTACGTCCAAGGCGCCCATGTTCCTTCCATTGCAATGGTGATTTCTCCCTTTGCTTTAATTCTTTCCAAAAGATCTCCTGTTGCAGTCTCTTTGGCCCCTGTTGCGAATATAATATTCGCCAAGATGAAAGCCATTAACATAAAAGTGGCCAGCTTCTTCATGTAAATCTCCTTTGCCCTGTAAAAACGGGCTATATAATTTATAAAGAGGTTTTCACAAAGCTCATTTTGCAAAAACCTCTAAAAATTTGACAACTCCATTCTGTTGATAAACTGTTGTGTGCGTTTTTCACGGGGATTCTCAAATACCTGTGCCGTGGGACCTTCTTCAACAACAAAGCCGTTTTCCATGAACATTGTTTTTGTAGCTACGTTACGGGCAAATTTCATTTCGTGAGTAACAACAAGCATTGTCATTCCGTCTTGTGCAAGCGTTTTCATTACAGAAAGAACTTCTCCTGTGAGCTCAGGGTCCAGTGCACTTGTAGGCTCGTCAAAGAAAATAATCTTTGGATTTGTAGCAAGAGCACGTGCAATGGCAACTCTTTGTTGTTGACCTCCGGAAAGTTGTATTTGATAACTGTTTGCTCTATCAAGCATGCCTACTTTTCCAAGTGTTTCCATTGCTTTTTTTTGAGCTTCCTCTCTTGGAATTTTTCTTGCTGTAACAAGGCCCTCCATTACGTTTTCAATAGCTGTTTTGTTTGCAAAAAGGTTATAATTTTGAAAAACAAATGCTGTTTTCATTCTAAACTCACGTATTTCTTTTTTTGTGGCTTTTGCCGCATCATATACTTTGCCGTCAAAAATAATTGTGCCTTCATTTGCTTTTTCCAAAAAGTTTAGACAACGAAGCAAGGTAGTTTTTCCTGCACCGCTTGGACCAAGAATTGCAACAACATCACCTTTGTTGACTCTTAAATTTATGCCTTTTAGAACTTTAGAGTTTCCAAAACTTTTCTTTATATCTTCAAATTCCAAAATGCAACTGTTTTGTGTGTTTTTTTCTTCAGGAGAATTCATACAACGCTCCTTTGATAGCCGTGTGCATTAAGACGTTTTTCTCCCCATGCCTGTATCTTTGTGAGAACAGTACACATGAGAAGATAAATAAATCCAACTTCAATATAAAGAACAAGAGGTTCATAAGTGCGGGCAACAATACGTTGTGTTTGCATGAACATTTCCGTAACTGTTATATTTGCCGCAAGAGAAGTATCTTTTACCATGCTTATAACTGAGTTGAACAATGTTGGAAATGCCGTTCTCAGTGCCTGTGGCAATATAATGCGTCTCATGGTTTGCATCCAGCTCATTCCAACACAGTGTCCCGCTTCAAGTTGTCCCTTTGGAACAGACTCAATTGCAGCTCTTATGGTTTCTGCAGAATATGCACCCTCATTTATTGAAAAAACCAAAACTGCAGCAGGGAAAGGATTTATGAGTATTCCCAGTTTTGGAAGACCGTAAAAAACTACAAAGAGCTGGACAAGAAGAGGTGTTCCTCTTATTACCCATATATAAAAACGTGCAAGTTGTTTTAGCACAGGTATTTGTGCCTCTTGCACCAAAGCTGTAATTGTTGCAATGATCAATGCAAAGAAAAATGACAGCAGTGTAAGAGGTATAGTCATTTGAAGACCCGGTTTAAGAATTTCCCAAAATGAGTCAAACACAAGTTTCATGACTGAATTATTCATACGTGGAAAATACACAAGCAATGGTAAAGTGTCAACAAAATAAGTGATGACAAATTAAATAAAAAGCGACCTCCAAAACAATCAAATGTTTTTTGAAAAGGTCGCTTGTAATTAATTATTTGCTTGTGCTTTCATTGAAAATGAGCTTTATTCAAGAATGCCGGTTACATAAGCCAGTGTGTATGCAGCCTGTGCCAAAGAAATCTTTTGCTGAATAATATTCATTTTGTTTGTATTCACTTCTATTTGTTGTGAAAGAACATTGGTCTTTGAAATAAGGCCTTCGTCTCTTTGACGCTCCAACAAATCAAGGCGGTCTTGCGACTCTTCCAGTTTAAGAGCAAGATACTCAATTTTTGTTTGTGCAAGCTCTGCTGCAGTAATGTTTTCTTCTGCAACAGACTGCAATTGGTCTACTGCTGCATCGTAGTCAGCAAGAGAACCAAGAATTTCACTTTGAGCATACGAAACATCGTTGAGTTTTTTACCGCCATCCCAAACTGTTGATTTGATTGCAAAAGTCAAATAAAGACCATAGTCATCGGCTCTGTACCAGTTCGTTTCAATTAATGGGAAAGCAGAGCCTCCGTAGTTCAATGAAACTTGAAGTGCAAAGTCAGGTTTCCAATAAAGAGAGTCTTTTGCAATTCTTTCTTTAAGTTGTAGTGCCAAAGTTTGCTTTCTCAACATTGTCAAAGGCTCGCTTGAAGAGCGTGTTGCCATTTCATACAACGTGTCGTGGTCAATTGCAATGATAGCCTGTATCTCGTCTTCGTTTGGATAATAATCAATATCTTTAGCCTGTAGGCTCTCATTTCCTGTAAGAGTGCGTAGTTCTTGCAAGTTTGTTCTGTACTCTTTCATGATTTCTTGACGCGTTACATCTATTTCCATTGCACTTATTTTTGCTTTTACAACATCCTGCTTGAGAAGCATATCGTTTTCGTATGCATCCTGGCTTACAGCTACAAGTTCCTCTGCAATGGCTTTTGTTTCGTCAAGTATTACAAGAATGTCATCCATGTAGCGCAAAGCTGCAAGACGTGCTTTAAGCTGAGCAGTAAGCTGTTTGGAAGTATCATCTATTGCAAGGGCTCGTATTTCTGCAACCTGATTATACAGTTTTACGGAATTTGGGATTTTCCCCCATGTAAAAAGAGGCTGTGTAATTGAAAGACCTGCATTGTAATACATGCTTTTCATACCATCATAGATAGTTACGTACTCGCCGGCACTGGCACCCGGAACAACAATTCCAAGCTGTGATGCAAGTTCGTCGACGCTTATAGTCGTTTTTCCTATAGGTGGATTTGGCATGTAAGTTGATGTTAAAAGCAACTCTACCGTAGGCGAATAATTGGCCTTGGCATTATCTACATCCAAAAGGCTTTGGATGTAGGTTTGCCTGGCTTTTTGTAGCTGAGTATTGTTGCTGTTCATTGATGCTTGCATCTCTTGTAGCGTAACTGTACTGCTTTGCTCGTCTTGGGCAAACAGTGCACATGTTACCAGAAGAAGCACAAGCATAAAAGTGCTGACTTTCTTCATCTCAGACCGCCTTATACTGTTGCAATAATTATTTCTTTATTAGTCAATTCACTTGCTTCTGTTGTGCTGTTGACAGACAGCGTGTAAGTAATAGCTATTGGACTTTCATTGCTCTTTGTATACTTAAAACTAAGTTTTACAGAGTCAGATGTATAAGATGAAGAAGTTGTATAACTTAATTCTATTTCAGCGTCTTTTCCAAGCTCTTCAAATACACCGTTGTCAAGAAGAGTTTGGTCTGTAGTTGGTGCTCTCTCTTTGTTCGTTGGAGCAGAACCAAGTCTTTCACTGCCGTTGTAAAGGTATAGTGTTCTTCCATTGTCTGCAACAGTACCTTTTACAGTAGCACCTGTCTGAGGCTCTGTTGAAAGAAGCCATCCGCTAATGCCCGGCAATACAAGAATGTTCTTTTTGAAATAAACATCAACAGTATAAGTATCTTTGTCCTCTGTAATGTTTTCTATTGTTATATTATCTGAGTCAGGAGTTCCATCTGTTTTGCCTTTTGTTCTTATCCAATAAGTTTCATTGCCGGTTTCATGAATGTTGCTTATTGTAACAACAGGGATGGTAACACTTCCGGCGCTATTTTTTTTCTTGTATCTTACTGTAAATGAGCCGGTTCCGTTAGTAATTGTAACTTTGTCAGTTTTTGGACTTGAAGAATCATTGTCGTCATACGTGTATGTAAGTTCCATGGTTTTGTCTACATTTGGACGAGAGGGGATAGAGCCATCCATGAAGTTGAAAGATATCGTCTTTGTTGACCAAATATTGTCACAGCTTACGGTTATGGAGCTTGAGCTATTCATATCAACGGTCTTTGTATCTCCTGTATATTCCCAGTCAGAACCGGTTTCTATGTCACTTATTGTAACAGTTGGAGCACTTTCCAAAGAACTTAAATAAGAAATGGATACAACGGCTGTTCCGTTTGTTACTGAGTTGTTTTTAAGAGTTCTGTTCTCGTATCCGTCATTGTAAGAGTATGTATATGAGAAATCACTTGTGCCGGTAATGTTTGAAGATGTTGTACCTGTTGAAGTGCTGTCTTTGAAATTGATGGTCAAATTCTTGCTCTTCATAACAGAAGCCAATTTGAACTCATTGCCATAGTTTGATTTTTCAGACTGTACTGTATAAGCTTCATCATATTTGGAATTAAGTCCGTATTCTTTACTGAAGAATAAGAAGTAGACTTCAATTTTGTCTGCATCTTTTCCATAGTACGGAGAATTTGTTTTCCAGCGCAAATTTGAAATAGAGAAGTTTCCTGTTGAATCAGTTGAAGTATAAAAAGCAGAAGTATCAACAAATTCTGCCTTGTTTGTACTGCTGTTGTAACGAGCTATTGCAGCATCTCTCTCATCTTTTGAAGAGTATGCAAAAACTCTTACTCCGCTTATACCTTGCTCTGTATCTGCATCAATTACTTTTCCGCTTATAGCTGAATCAAAGACAGCTGAGCAACTTGTCAAGACAAGCAGTACTGCAATAAGTGCCAAAGTGATATTGGCAAGTTTTTTCGTTAGTTTATTCATTTCTCTTCTCCTCCATTATTTTCATTATTGATAGTAGTTTTTTTTGCTTTCTTTTTATAAACACGTTTTAGTTTTGATTTTTCCAGCATGTAGTAGTAAGCAGGCATGATATAAAGGGTCAGTATCATAC
>CAVGEF010000088.1:1146-5285 GCA_963628205.1 Bacteroidaceae bacterium | reverse complement strand
AGTATCTAAGATTCATAGTGTGGATTTACCGTACGATTATGAAGATGTGAAGTTTCATTATTATCTTGGCTTAAATGCCAATGTTTACTTTGATGTCTTGTCTTTTTCTACTTCCGGTTTGACATTTAGTTTAGGGGGAGTTGCTTCTTATGCTTTTGGTTTTGAGGCTGTGGAGAAGCTGACTGCAACACTTTCTTTGAACAATGAGTTGAATAATGAGTACAGAGAGATTATTGGTTTAAGTTTTGGATGGAACTGGACTCAAGAGCATAATGAGTCATCTACGATGGAACTTTACTTTATGTATATAAACGGACCATATCTTAGCTATACAATCAACACAGGTTTTTTCAAGATAAATTATTTTACAGCACTTACAAATCATTTTGGCTACGCTGTTCTTTCCGTAGATGTAATGAGTTTGTTTAATCCTACAATTTGGAATGAAAACGACTTCTGTTTTTCTATGGGATTTGCAAATATGATTGGTATTAATTTCCATGCTCAAGAGTTGCATTATCCTATTGATGACAATTGGGCCGTTGTCCTGAGAAACCGCTACATTGCAGGTTATCCTACGGATAAATATTATGAATTGGATTCAGATCTCAATACTGCAAAGAGGTTAAAAATAGGGCATTTCATGGACACTCTTGGATTTGAATACTCATATCCAATTAAGGCTTTGAAAGAATGGGTAACCCCTTATGTATCTTTTTCTCTTGGTTATATGAGATGGGATTTTACCCAATTGAGTAATATGGTAAAAGATTCTCCAATACCTTCCAGTAGCGTGAGATATCAAGGTAAAGAAGGGAAATACGATCACTCGTTTGTTGTAGATTTTGAGGCAGGTCTCACAATAATTCCGGAAGGTTTGATTTTATTTAATTCAACTTCATTTACTTTGTCCTGCTTTGTTGGCCTTTCATATGTCTCGGGAGACTTTGTAAAGTACTACAGACAAGTGACAGAATACAAAGTATGGGACTGCTCTTATAAACCTGAATTGAAAGACAACTTTATATTCAGTTATGGCATAATGCTGAATTTGGGACTTGATATTTAAGACATTTGAGAAAGGGAGTAGGTTTTTGCAAAATGAGTTTTTAGATGCAAAGGCAAAGCTAAGATACCTGAAGGCAGTTTTGTAAAAAGCTCGTTTGTCTTTCTTTTTTATCTTATAAGTGCTATTGTCATTTCATGATTCAAAGAAGAAAAACACGCCGGGTCAAAGTAGGTGATTTATATATTGGAGGAACCTCCCCGGTCAGTGTCCAAACTATGTATGACATACCTCTTTGTAAACTTGAAGACGGTTTTGAGAAAAGAATGAAGGCTCTCAAAGCAATGGGATGTGACATTATACGTTTTTCTTATCCAAACATAAACGAGCATGAGAGTCTTTGCAAAGTTACTTCTTTGTGTCCAATGCCTGTTGTCGCAGACATTCATTTTGATTGGCATAATGCAATGGATGCAATGGATTGCAATGTATCCAAGATTAGAATTAATCCCGGTAACATTGGTGCTAAGTGGAAAACTCAAGAGATAGTAAAAAAGGCAAAAGATAAGCAAATTGCCATAAGAATTGGTCTTAATAGCGGTTCTCTTCCCAGTACGGAACAAAATATAGAAACAACAAAGCTTATGGTAGATACGGCTTTGGAGTACATCTCATGGTTTGAAGAACTTGATTTTTACAACACAGTGGTGTCTCTTAAAGCCTCTGATGTGAATACAAGTCTAAAGGCATCTGAAGAGTTTTCGCAAAGGAGTGATTATCCTATTCATTTGGGCGTAACGGAGGCAGGCTCTGTTGTGTCTTCCTGCGTTAGAACAACTTGGGCTCTTGGTAATCTTTTATCAAACGGCATTGGTGATACTTTACGATATTCAATTACAGGCTCTATTGAGGATGAAGTTCATGCCGGTGTTGAACTTTTGAGAACTTTAGGACTTAGAAAAAAAGGGATTAAAATTGTTTCTTGCCCAATGTGCGGGCGTAAAAGTTTTGATACTCAAAAATTTCTAAAAGAAGTTGAGCCAAGTTTGCTTTCTTTTGATAAAGATTTGACTGTTGCAATAATGGGATGTCAAGTCAACGGCCCCGGTGAGGCAAAAAATGCAAATATTGCCGTTTGTGGAATTGGAAATAAAGTGTACTTGTATAAAGGCGGGGCTTTGTATAAGGCCTTTGATGCTCAAAAAGCAAAAGAAGAACTTCTTTTGGCTGTTGAAGAGTATTAAGAGCACCTAAAAGTATTAAAAAGTATTAAGGCATGTAATAAAGGACATGGATAAATGAACGATAGACTTGTTATTAGGGGAGCATGTGAGCATAACCTCAAGAATGTAAATCTTGATTTGGAAAAAAATAAACTCATTGTGATATCGGGTTTGTCAGGAAGCGGGAAAAGCTCTCTTGCATTTGATACTGTATTTGCAGAGGGACAAAGGCGTTATGTGGAGTCTCTCAGTTCATATGCCCGTCAGTTTTTAGGCCGTCTTGATAAGCCTGAAGTAGAAATGATAGAGGGCTTGAGCCCTGCTATTGCCATTGAGCAAAAAACTACAGGAAGAAACCCGCGTTCTACTGTTGGGACAATAACAGAAATCTATGATTACTATAGGCTTTTGTGGGCCAGAATTGGAGAAGTGCATTGTCCGCAGTGTGGCAGAGTAATCAGCAAAATGTCCGTTGACCAAATAATTTCAGCAATTTTTGCAAAATGGGGAGAGAGTGCAAGATTGATGATTTTGGCTCCTGTTGCCATGGGCAGAAAAGGCGAGTACAAAAAACTATTTGAAGATGCACGAAAAAGCGGGTTTATAAGAGCAAGAGTTGACGGCAAAATGAGACTCTTGGAAGAAGATATTCAGTTGGACAAGCAAGTAAAACATAACATAAGCATTGTTGTTGACAGGCTTATTCTTACAAGTGATTCACGTTTAAGGCTTTCTGATTCTATTGAAAAATCAACGGAAATGACAGGTGGTCTTGTTGAAGTCATGTCAGTAGACAGTGAGAGCCTTGAAATGTATTCAGAGCAAAACAGCTGTCCTCATTGTGGTCTTTCCATTGGAGATATTCAGCCCAGACTGTTCTCTTTCAATAATCCTTTTGGTGCATGTCCTGAATGTAATGGCCTTGGTTTTAAGACAATTTATGATGTCAATAAAATAATTCCGGACTTTAGTAAAAGCTTTAATACGGGCGCTATTGCCTGTATGGGAAGTGGAGAGAGTTACGGTAAAGCTGTTTTTGCAGGTTTTGCCAAATCTCAAGGTTTTACCTTGGATACTCCTTTTTCTGAACTTACCAAAGAGCAACTTGAAGCCGTGCTGTATGGTTCTTCCAAACAATACAATATGATATATGAAAATCATCGTGGCTCAATGTCTCTTAACAACAAGAGGTGGCATGGCGTTATAAATGATTTGAAACGCCGGTATGCAGAGACTATGAGCCCTGCCATAAAAACATGGATAAGTTCGTTTCAAACTCAAATTGAGTGCCCTCTCTGTCATGGAGAAAGACTTAAAAAAGAAGCCTTAAGTGTTTATGTTGGAGGAAAAAACATAAATGAGGTTACTTCTTTAAGCGCAAAGGACAGTTATGATTTCTTTATATCATTGAATTTAACAGAGTCTCAAAGACAAATATCGTCTCAAATATTAAAAGAAATCAAATCAAGGTTGCAGTTCTTGAAAAATGTTGGTCTTGGATATTTGACCTTAAACCGCAATGCCGGAACATTAAGCGGGGGAGAGGCACAACGAATTAGACTTGCAACACAAATAGGTTCTGCTTTAAGCGGTGTTTTGTACGTTCTTGACGAGCCTTCAATTGGACTTCATCAACGGGACAATCAAAAACTCATTGATACGCTTAAAAATCTGCGTGATTTGGGAAATACGGTTCTTGTAGTAGAGCATGATGAATCTACTATACGCAATGCCGATTACGTAGTTGATATGGGCCCCGGGGCCGGTGAAAACGGCGGTTATGTAATTGCCCAAGGGACGCCAAGTCAAATTGAAGCAAATCCAAACAGTATTACAGGGCAGTTTTTGTCCGGGAAAATACAAATTCCGGTTCCTTTTATCAGAAGACCCGGTAATGGTAAACATTTGAG
>CAVGEF010000088.1:0-1136 GCA_963628205.1 Bacteroidaceae bacterium | reverse complement strand
CGATGTGGATTTTGATTTTCCTCTTGGAAAATTAATTGTTTTGACAGGGGTATCGGGCTCCGGAAAAAGTACAATACTAAATCAAATTCTAACTCCCGCTCTCAAGGATATCTTTAATAAAAAAGCTCAACGGTTTGACGGCTACACAAGCATTGAGGGCGTTGAGAATATTGATAAGCTTATTCATATTGATCAAAGTCCTATTGGAAAGACGCCTCGTTCAAACCCGGCAACATACGTTGAAGTGTGGGGAGCAATTAGAGACCTTTTTGCAAGCCTTCCTGAAAGCAAAGCCAGAGGTTACAAAAGCGGAAGATTTTCATTTAATGTCTCAGGTGGTCGTTGTGAGCATTGTCATGGAGACGGAACCTTGAAAATTGAGATGAATTTTCTTCCTGATGTCTATGTAACCTGTGATGTTTGCCATGGCAAACGCTTTAATCAAGAAACTTTGGCTGTCCATTATAAAGGCAAGAATATAAATGATGTTTTAGAGATGACTGTAAGTGAAGCATTGGATTTCTTCCAGTCTGTTCCCGTAATAAAAAGAAAACTTCAAACACTTGAAAGTGTTGGTTTAGGATACATAAAACTTGGACAAAGTGCGTTAACGCTAAGTGGAGGAGAGGCTCAAAGAGTTAAACTTTCTTTGGAATTGAGCAAAATAGGTACCGGAAAAACTTTCTATGTCTTGGATGAGCCTACAACAGGTCTTCATTTTGCAGATATCAAAAAACTTATGGAAGTTGTAAACAGGCTGGTGGATAACGGAAATACAGTTGTCATGATTGAACATAACCTTGATGTCATCAAACTTGCTGATTATGTCATAGACCTTGGGCCTGAAGGAGGCTGTGGAGGCGGTCATATCGTAGCCCAAGGAACACCTGAAGATGTTTCTCTTTGCAAAGGTTCGTATACAGGATATTATCTCAAAGAGATTCTTTGATTATTTTGATGAAAGTGTATGTTCTTTAGAAAGGCATTTTGCATTGTAGCCATTCTTGTTTTCCTCTCTTTTTCTTGCATTTGGGCTTCTTCATTGCTTGAAAGTTCTTTAGATACAGCCATGCTTGATGAGCTTAAGGCAATGGCACAGGCTTTTGGATTGGATGCAAGCGGAGACGAAACAGCAC
>CAVGEF010000087.1:0-3895 GCA_963628205.1 Bacteroidaceae bacterium | reverse complement strand
ATAAGAACTACAATTATGCTTGGCTTTCCCGGAGACTCACAGGAAGATTTTGAAGAAGTTTACAAATTTGTTGAGCATTGTAAGTTCAACTGGATGGGCTCTTTCCTTTATTCGAGAGAAGAAGGCACTTGTGCATGGGATTTAACAGATGAAGCCTGCCATAAAGCTCTTATCAAAAAAGCAAAAGTGTGGCAAAAAAAGCTTCAAAAACTACAGGAAAAAATCTCTTTGGAGAAATTGCAAAGCTTTGTAGGTACAGAATGTGATGTTCTTATTGAAGAGCTTATAGAAGGCGAAGATTTGGCTATAGGAAGAATTTGGGCTCAGGCTCCTGAAGTTGACGGACTTACTGTTGTAATGGGCCATGACATGACAGCCGGCAATGTTTACAAATGCGGTATTACAAAAGTAAATGGCGTTGACTTGGAGGCTGTAAAAATATGAGTGAGAAACATTCAATGGATGAAATTCTTTCTCAGTTAAATGAAGAACAAAGGCAAGCTGTTATGATAAATGACGGCTCATTGTTGGTTTTTGCAGGTGCCGGCAGTGGAAAAACCCGGGTTATTACAACAAAAATTGCTTATGCAATAGAAGAACTTGGTCTTGAGCCTTGGCGTATTTTGGCTGTTACTTTTACCAACAAAGCCTGCAAAGAGATGAAAGACAGAGTTTCTTTGTATGTTGGTGAAGAAAAAGCATCCGCCGTTATGATAAAGACGTTCCACTCTTTTGGGGTATGGTTACTTAGAAAGTATGGCTCCAAAGTGGGTCTTGAACCCAATTTTAAGATTTATGATGAAGATGACAGTGTAACATTGCTATCACAACAGTATCCGTCTGTTAACAAGAAAGAGCTGAGCGAAGCGGTCAAGAAAATATCGGTATTGAAAGATAAGATGCAAAAGCCAAACCTTCTCGACCAAAGGCTTTCAGATATGTATTTCAGGTACGAACGGGCGTTAAGCCAGACCGGCAATGTTGATTTTGCGGACATGATTGCAAAGTCAATTAAGCTTCTTGAAGAAAATGAAGATGTCAAAGAGTATGTCCACAACCGTTTTCAAATGATTTTGGTAGATGAGTATCAGGATTCCAATACAGCGCAATTTATGCTCCTGAGGAGTCTGGTTGGTCCAAAAACATTTCTTTGTGCCGTGGGAGATGATGACCAAAGTATCTATAGATTCAGGGGTGCAGAGGTCAAAAATATTTTGGATTTTCCAAAAGCATTCAAAAATACGAAAAAGGTCTTTTTAGGTAAGAATTACAGGTGTTCGCAAAAAATACTTGAGGCTGCATCTGATGTCATTTCCAATAATAAGACACGAGCTCAAAAAAGTCTTGTTGCTACAAATCAGGGTGGCCTGACACCTAAGCTGTTTTATGTAAACGGTGGTTATGACGAGGCTGCAAAAGTAATTGAAATTTTGAAGAAAGCTGCCTTGCATGATGTGAATGCTTATGAAAAAAGCGCTGTGTTGTATAGAACCAATGCCCAATCCAAAGATTTTGAAGACCGTTTTATAATGAACGGTATTCCTTATCACATTGTTGGCTCTCTCAAGTTTTATGACAGAGAGGAAGTGAGGGACTGTATAGCATTGATTTCACTTTTGTCAAATCCCCGTGATGCTGTAGCTTTCCAACGCATGGTAAATAAGCCTGCCAGAAAAGTAGGAGATACCAGTGTTGAGAAAATTCTTGCATATGCTAATGACAACCCCATGATGGGAGCAGACGTCATGTATGCAGCACGCAATGTTACAAGCGATGGTGTGATTAAGGGTGTTGCAGCTACCGGACTGGCGCAATTTTTGCAGTCATACGATACGTGTAAGGCACAATTTGGTATTTTGCCCAACGGAGAATTGTTACAGCTTATGCTTGATGATTTTGGTCTTCTTGACTATTACAGAAAGCGTGATTTGGATGAGCATAATGATATTAACAAGCGTACAGACAACCTTAACCAGCTTGTAAATATGCTGTCTGCTCCGGAATTTTCCAATGGGCAGGAAGGGCTCAATGCTTTTTTGGAATTTGCTTCTCTTGATTCTTCTTCGCTTGGCTCTAAAAACGAAGGTTCTTCAAATGCCGGAGTAACGCTCATTACAATGCACAACACCAAGGGCCTTGAATATGACAGGGTTTTCATGGTGGGTATGGAGAATGAGATTTTTCCGGGGTATCGTGAAGATAAAGAGCTGTCTTTGGAAGATATTGAAGAAGAACGTCGTATTTGCTATGTGGCTATGACACGTGCAAAAAAAGAATTGTACTTGTCTTGTGCTTCCATACGCATGAAATGGGGCAATGTACAATCTGAAACGCCAAGCATGTTTCTTTCTGAAATTAACAAAGACCATGTGGATGTCGTTGATTTGCGAACCACACGCTCAAAGCAGATTAGTTTTGGGGGCTTTGGATTTGACACTAGGGGTGACAAAGACTCCTATTATGACAGCTATTTTAATTCTTTCAAGGCCGATAATGACGTCTATCCCCGTTATCATGGCAAGCATAACGGTTATGGCAGTTATAGCGGTTATGGTGCAAACCCATACATTCCAAACACCGGTTATAGTGTAAAATCAAGTGGCCCCAAGCCCTCTGGTGCAAGTAAATACAACATACGAAATAAAAATAATGCGTTAAAAAACAGTTCCTGTGTAAAACCCAATGCTGTACTTGTTAAAAAAAGCTCCCAAAAGTCTACAGTGCAAAAGCAAAATGCAGAATTTAATGTTGGTGATAGAATAAGAAGTCAGTTTTTTGGAGATGGCACTGTAACAGCCAAGAGACAATCTGCCGGAAGGGAAGTCATTGATGTTACTTTTGACAGTGGTCGACAAGGGTCTTTTGCAACAGTAACTGCAACATTTGAAAAGATATAAATGCTACTTACTACTAGACATAAAAGGCCGTTAAAAGGTATGATAGCTCTTGTGCGCTGTTTTTGTGCTTTGCATTTAGGGAACTCAAACCCCTTTCCCACGGGGTTCCAAAGTGGTTAAGTTGTAAAAATAGGTTGCATGACCCGGCGACTGCTCATCAAAGGGTTTTGAAACAGCACAAAACATTACTACTTATTGTACAGGTGTTTATAATGAAGACAATTTTTGTAAAACCGCTGACAATGGAGAAAAAGTGGTACTTAATTGACGCAGAAGGCAAAGAACTTGGTCGCGTTGCTGTTATGGCTGCAAATATTCTCCGTGGCAAGAATAAACCGGAATATGTTCCTAACCAGGACATGGGTGACTACGTTATTATCATAAATGCTGCAAAAGCAGCAGTAACCGGAAATAAGGCACAGGACAAGATGTACCGCCGTGTTTCCATGTATCCAGGTGGAATGAAAGAAGAATCATACGCTCAAATGGTTGTTCGCAAACCTACTTATCCAATGGAACATGCTGTAAAAGGAATGCTTCCAAAAGGACCACTTGGACGCAAGCTTTTCACTAATATGAAAGTCTATGCAGGTGAGTTTCATCCACATGCAGCTCAGAAACCAATTAAGGTTGAATTCTAAGGGGTACGAAGATGGCAAAGACAGAAGTAAAGAACATTAATCTTGGTCAGGGAACTGGTCGTAGAAAGACCGCTGTCGCCCGTGTCTACCTTAGAGAGGGCAATGGCAAAATCACAATTAACGGAAGAGAGCTTGAAGAGTACTTCAAGGACCCTCTTTGTGTATATCAGGTAAAACAGCCTTTGGATGTCACAGACAATCTTTCAAAGTTTGACATCGTTATCACCGTTTGCGGTGGTGGCCCTTCCGGACAGGCCGGTGCTTGCAGACATGGTATTGCACGTGCACTTGTTGCAGAGAACGAAGCTAACAGACCTGCTCTCCATGAGAACGGCTTCCTTACAAGAGACCCAAGAA
>CAVGEF010000086.1:32836-36040 GCA_963628205.1 Bacteroidaceae bacterium | reverse complement strand
TTGCTGTGTAATACCAATAATAATCATTAGCATTAAATGTTCTTGATGATACAAGACCCTTAGATGCTCCTATACCATCTGTAAACTTTATACTTACAAGGTCACTTGCATCTTCTTCCATATCTACTGTACATGATACAAATGCAAGCATTGCCAGCAGTACAAATAATACTACCGGTATTATTGAGATAACTTTTCTTTCTTTGCTTTTCACAGAAAACCTCCATGTGTATGAAAAAAATACTTCTCACTTAGAAACTGCTTTCCCACCCCTTTTAGAACAAGAGGAAGTCAGGTTCAATTTTTTTCCTATTGCATTGAGTATACCCCCCCCCCCAAGTAAAAAAGCAAGTAAGGAAGACTGCGTATACCCCGGGTGGGTATAGAGACACTGTAAGGTTTATTGTTCAAGCATTTTTCGCGCATGCTTAAGTGAAACTTCGCTTTCATCACCGCTTAGCATGCGTGCTATTTCATGTACACGTTCTTCGTTTGAAACAACTTTTAAGTGTGTAAATGTTCTGCCGTTTTCAAAGTTCTTAGAGACAACCATTTGAGTATTGGCACAGCTTGCAATACTTGCCAAGTGAGTAATTGCAACAACTTGTTTCTTTTTTGAAAGTTCCTTAATACAAGAAGCCAAACTTAATGCAACAGAACCGCCAATACCGGAGTCTACTTCATCAAAAACTTGAGTTTGTATTGAATCTTGAGAAGCAAGAACAGTCTTTAGAGCAAGCATGACACGGCTTAATTCTCCACCGGAAGCAATAGCTTTTATCTCTTTTAATGGCTCTCCCGGGTTTGCAGAAATCAAAAATGAGATAAAATCTTCACCAAAGGAATTGGGTTTTTCTAATGGCAATACTTGAATACAAAATTGAGCATTTGGCATTCCCAACTTTCTAAGAACCGCACATATCCCCTTTTCAAGTTCAATAGCTGAATTTTGACGGGAAAGTGTCAACTTTGAGCATATTTGCTTAAAATGTTGTGTTTCTTTCTCAAGAGCTTTATCGCATAATGCAAGTTTTTCTTCAAAATTTTGTGAAAGTTCCAATGTACTTTTTGCTTTAATTGCAAAAGCTTTCACATCTTCTAAAGTTGGCCCGTATTTTCTTTTGAGTTTTTGAAGAAGAGCCAAGCGGTCTTGCATTTTATTTATCGTTTCCTGTGAATAATCAACAGAACCCAAATAATCTCTAAGGCCTTGTGAAATGTCCTCTAATTCTATCCTTGAACTTTCAAGCCTGGCTGTGAAGTCATTAAGAGAAGAATCGCATTTACTGGCTTTTGCACAAAGGGATGATGCGTCATATAAGAGACTTTTTGTTTCTTTTAAGCGCTCATTACATACTGATACATTCTCGTATATTGCTTCAAATTGACTTAAAATTTTTATTTTTTGAGAAAGAACTTCATCTTCACTTTCTCCATTTTCATCTTTAGAAAGTGATGCAGCGTCAATCTCGCTTAGAGCAAACATGAGATAATCGGCCTGTTTTTGACCTTCTTCCAATTGGGAAAGCAAATCGTCTTTTTCTTTGGAAAGTTTGCCAAGTGTTTTGTACGAGGAGGCACACATTTCAAGAAGTGCATCGTTTTTTGCATATGCGTCAAGAATACGTCTTTGTTTTTCAGAATGAAGCAAACTTTGGTGCTCGCTTTGGCCGTGCATGTCAATTATGCTGTCTGCCAAATGACATAGCTCCTGACGTGTGAAAAGCTGGCCTTGCACATGGATAAGAGACCTGCCTCCATTAGCTTTAACGGTTCTTTTTATGTATATGACACCGTCATCAGGCTCAACGCCTTTTTCCTCCAACCACGACAAAATCTCGTGTCCGTCAGGAATGGAGACAATAGCATCTATGACAATTTCGTCAGTACCGGCACGGACAGCTGACGAGTCCGATTTTTCACCCATCAAAAGGCCCAATGCGCCAAGAATAATGGATTTTCCGGCTCCTGTTTCGCCTGTTATGACGTTGAAACCGCTTGAAAAATCTACACTAAGGTTTTCAATTAGGGCATAGTTTTTTATTTCAAGATGCTCAAGCATTAAAACCTCCTGCCCAACCTAGTTTGTCTCTAAGCACTTCTATGAAGTTTCTGCGTTTATTTGCAACAAAAATTGCATTGTTTGCACTACGTTTTATTGTTACTGTGTCACCTTCTTTGAGGTCAAACATACCATGGCCGTCTGCTGTTAATGCAATTTTAGTTCTTTGTGAAGGAATTTCCACATCTATAACTGCCTCATCACTGACGACAAGGGGCCTTACGCTCATTGCAAACGGGCAAATTGGATTTACGATTATTGCATTAAGAGATGCATCCAAAATTGGACCACCGGCTGCCAGGCTGTAGGCTGTAGAACCGGTGGGAGTTGCAACAATTAAGCCGTCACCTTTAAGAGCAGCTGCCAAAACGCCGTTAATTTTAAGTCTTAAATTGACAAGTTTTGACATAGAACACGCACCAATTGTCATATCATTGAGCGCTGTTGAAGAAAAAACCACTTTTCCTTTGCGTACAACTTTTACCTCAAGCATCATGCGCTCAAGAATACCGCTTTTTTCATTTACATAATCATTGAAAACATCTTTATATTCATAAGCCGATATCTCTGTGATATACCCGAATGTTCCAAAATTCACAGCCATTATGGGAATCTTTGTAGAGTTGAGTATTTCTGCGCACGTAAGAACTGTACCGTCACCGCCAAGAGATATTGCAAGATTTGCAGTGGGGGATTTTATTTGAGAGTCGTCAGTGGTAGATGAAAGGCAAATGAACTCAGTTTTTATTCCTAACTGGGAAAAATAACCAAGCATATCATTTGAAAGTTCTTTTATAGACGGCTTTGTCAAGTTTTCAAAAACTACTATCTTCTTGATTTCTCTCATACTTGATTAACTCTCCCTTGTCCCTTCGTGTTATGGTCTTCTTATTATGGTCTCTATTATGGCAAATGAGCAATAACTTTTGAAACCATATCTATTTCATTGTTTTTTAAGAACGGATACACCGGAAAAGCTACAGTTCTGTAATAGTATGACGATGCAACGGGAAAAGCCTCAAACGGGTCTTTTTCATAAATTTTAATAAGAGAGTCTTCAAAAGCCATTTTAACAGGGACATCATGCTTAGAGGCAAATTGAATTGTCTCTGAGGGTTTGGAATCTAAAAGCACGGCAAAAC
>CAVGEF010000086.1:19513-32826 GCA_963628205.1 Bacteroidaceae bacterium | reverse complement strand
AATTGCTTGTGTCTCGTTTTTGCAAGAGATGTTTGATACACTTTAATAATCTCTCGCCTTTTTGAAGAATTCTCTTCAAGATTTTCAAGTTGTACAAAACCCAACGATGCATTTAAGTCCGGCATTTTTTCATATTTTGAAGGCCTATGCGCCCTTAATGTTGATACTGTTTCACTTTTGGCAGAAACACCGGCGCCACCTCCGGCAGACACTACACTGTTTTCTTCAAAAGCACAAACAACATATTGTCCTAAAAGCCCTGCATAGCCATCTTCTCCCATACGGCTTCCAATGCTTTCGCTTATATCTTCTATAACTGTTACAGGACCATAATTGCATGGCTCAAAATATGTTGTTTGCTCGTTATACTTCATTGGAAGTGTTCCAAAATTTTCGTATAGAAGAAGGATATTGGCATTGCTTTGTATTACGGCCTCTTCTTGCGGGCACCCGTTTTCATTGTCAATATCAACGTACACAAGTTGAGCACCCGTCTTCTCTACTGCTTCTTTATAGATTGCAGGCGACAGCGGAGACACGGCAACCCTAGAGCCTTCTTTTGCACCGGCCATTTTGAGTGTTTCAATGAGACAGTGCGGATACGTCCGGTAGGAGGAAGCGCTTACAGCTTTTGTGATATTTGAATACACTTGCATGAAGACTTGGACTTTTTCTCCGGGACCAATTTTCTCGTCTACCATTGTTTGGAGAACACTGTCCATGTCTTTGCGTTTCAAGGTGGGTTTATAGAAACAAATCATAATCCAAGTGTATCTCAAAAATAATGGTTTTTTCAATGAAATGATTTTGTTGGAAAGCTAAAGAGGTTAAAGAGGTTGGGCAACAACTTTGAAAAATAACTTTGGGCAACAAGTGAACATATTGCAATTGAGGATTGTTCGTCTATGTTATAGAATTGAAAGAAGGAGGCTTTGCAAATGCTTAAACTCAACCGCAAACGAACCTTTTTAATAGGTTTTGCTTTTTTTGGAATTTTACTGCTTTGGCAAGTTTATGATTCGTGGTGTCCAACACTGCTTACAGAAATAATCAAAAACAGAATGGGAACCCAAGATGAGCTGGAAATTCAATGGATTGTTGGTATTATTATGGCTTGCGATAATCTTGCAGCTTTGATTTTACTTCCAATATTTGGCTCTCTTTCAGATAAAACAAAAACCCCAATTGGAAAGCGCATGCCTTATATCCTAATTGGAACATTTGTTGCAGCTATTGCGTTTCCTTTTATTCCGCTTTTCTTTCATTTGAATAAAATTGGCGCAATGGTAACAATGATGGCTGTTGTACTTGTTTTTATGATGATGTACAGGAACCCTGCTGTTGCACTTATGCCTGATATCACACCAAAGCCTCTAAGAGCAAAAGCCAACGGAATTATTAACATAATGGGTTATCTTGGCGGTGCTTTTGCAACAGTTTTGGGAATGGTCTTTGTACTGTCAAGTTATATTAAAGGCCAGCATAATCTCATGACAATTGAGCTTCCTTTTGTGATTGCATCTGTTCTTATGGTTATTTCTGCTCTTGTTTTGTTCTTTACAATTAAAGAAAACAAAATTGCAGAAGAAATCAAAGACGAAATGGAAGAAGGTGAACGTCTTGCAGCTATTGCAGACCCTGTCGATGATGACAAACCAATGTCCAAAGCAAACAAAATAATGCTTTTTGCAATTCTTGGTGCAGAGTTCCTGTGGTTTATGTCAGACAACGCACTTGGAACATATCTTAATAACTATGTAATTTATGCCTTGGGAGCAGCATCAAGCAAGACTTCAACCTTAGTTATTTTTGGAGGTTTGGCTTCTGTTATAGGATTTGCAACTGCCGGCTTTATTGCAGACAAAATAGGAAGAAAATGGACAATATCAACAGGCCTTATCCTCACTTTTTGCGGTTTGATTTTAATGTGCTTTGTACACCCGCAAACAGCAACATACGTTGACAAGCTTGGAACCACATATAATGTTTTCCCAACGCTTCTTCTTGTTGTTTGGATTATTAAAGGTTATGGAATGGCTTTAGTTCACAACTGCTCTTTCCCAATGGTTGTAGAGCTTTGCTCTTCAAAAAACATTGGAAAGTTCACAGGTTATTACTACGCCTCAAGCATGAGTGCTCAAACATTAACACCTGTTCTCTTGGGTTTAATTCTAAAAGGAACCGGAGCATGGAGTGTTCTTCCTAAATATGCTGCAACATTAACTTGCCTTAGCCTTTTGGTTTTCACGTTTTGTGTTAAGAACATTAAGACTTCCAAAGTGGCTAATGCCAAAGGCCTTGCAGCCCTTGGGGAAAGTGACGATTAATAAAAAGTCTATGTCATCAACGCACCTTAGAATGCTTGCAGCCCTTGGCGAAAGTGACACTTAATAAAGTCTTGTTTGTTTAATCTTTAGACTTTATGACATTTTTTTAACTATCTTGACATATAAAGATATGACATTGCCCGCAAGGATTATAGCCTTGCGGGTTTTTGTGGTTTTTTATACTAACTTTTGCCCTAAAACTGTGCGTTTTTAAGATTATTTTCTTGTAGTTTACGTTTGGTCTACGAAAGTAAGTATGTTATCACACTAACATTTTTGTAAGAAAAAACACGTAAGGCTATAAAAAATAACAAAACTGACTTGCTAAAAAAAGCCTTCTGTGCTTTATTTGTCGCCGAGGGACTTGCATGCACATTAGACTTGAAAATCTTAAAAAAGAATATGAAGCTGTTCATGCCGTAGAAGGCATAGACCTTTTTGTCCCTGAAAACCGCATTTTTGGAATAATAGGCCTTTCTGGAGCAGGCAAAAGCACACTTGTAAGGCTTATGAGCCTTTTGGAAGTTCCTGATGACGGCAAGGTTTTTTATAACGATAAACGAGTGGACAATCTTTCAAAAGAAGAGCTCATAGCACAAAGACGCAAAATTGGCATGATTTTCCAAAGTTTTAACTTGTTTTCTTCCAGAACAGCAGGTCAGAACATTGCATATCCAATGGAAATTTGCGGATATTCAAAACAAAAAATCAAAGGCCGTGTACAGGAGCTTTTGGAACTTGTAGGACTAAAAGACAGACTTAATGCGCCAATATCCACATTAAGCGGAGGTCAAAAACAAAGAGTTGCTATTGCAAGGGCACTGGCATGTAATCCTGAAGTCCTTTTTTGTGATGAAGCAACAAGTGCTTTGGACCCGCAAACAACAAAATCAATTCTTGAATTAATTAAAAACATTCAACGAAAAATGAATTTGACAGTAGTCATGATTACTCACCAAATGGAAGTTGTACGAGATGCCTGCGACTTTGTTGCAGTTTTGGACAAAGGCAAAATAGTAGAAGAAGGGTCTGTAAAAGAGCTTTTCGCACATCCAAAAACCGATGTCTCAAAAGACTTCCTTTCAAATCTTACAACTGTGGATGCAGACCGCAGTTCTATAGTGTTTTGGTCAAAAGTTCCGGGCCGTTACACTTTACGCTTTGCCGGTGGAACGGCAGACTCTCCTGTTATTTCAGAACTTGCACGTCAATATGGAGTTGTATTTAACATTAGAGGCGGTGGCATCCAGCATGTTGGGGGCGAAGATTTTGGAACTCTCATATGTGACATAAGCGGAGATGCACAAGCTGTTAATACAACAATTGAAAAACTTAAGGAAAATAAAATAGTAGTTGAGGAGGCACAGGCATGACAAACACATTAGACAATGCTATGTGGTCTCTTATTTTCCAGTCAGCATTGCAAACACTTGAAATGGTTTTCTTCTCGACTTTCTTTTCTATTTTGTTGGGCCTTCCACTTGGAATTCTATTATGTGTTACACGACAGGAAGAGCACGGAGGACTAATGCCAAAACCTGTTTTGAACAGTCTTTTGGATAAGACGGTCAATGTGCTCCGTTCTTTCCCTTTCATCATACTTATGGTAATTTTGTTCCCAATTTCAAGAATTCTTATTGGAACAACAATTGGGACAAAAGCTACTATTGTTCCTTTGTCAATTGCTGCGGCTCCGTTTGCAGCAAGAGTCATTGAAACAGCACTTAAGGAGGTGGATACGGGGGTCATTCAGGCCGCCCGCTCCATGGGTTCAACAAATCGCCAAATAATTTTCAAGGTCATGATTCCTGAAGCACTGCCTTCGCTGGTGTCAGGAGTAACGCTTACCATTATTAACCTTGTTGGTTACTCAGCAATGGCGGGCGCTATTGGAGGTGGCGGTTTAGGAGACCTTGCAATACGATACGGATACCAAAGAGCAAGAACAGATGTACTGGTTGTAGCTGTTATAATCATCCTGTTGTTTGTAGAGCTTGTCCAATTCGTAGGAAACAAAATAAGTGCCGGTATTTTGGCAAAACGTTAAATAATTAATACTTTGAGGTTTTTGCAAAAACCTACTCTGTAAAAAAATTAGGGCATTCTTTTAATAATGCCAAGGAGTTGATATGAAAAGAGCTATTTTGTGTGTGGTTCTTGTTTTAGTGTCTTTTGTTGTGTTCGCAGGCGGTGCACAGGAAAAGAATTCAAATAAGATTGTTGTTGGAGCTACCCCGGTTCCTCATGCCGAAATGTTGAATTTGATTGTTGATGATATGGCAAAGCTTGGATACGAGCTTGAAGTCAAAGAGTTTACAGATTACGTAACACCAAACACAGCATTGGAAGATGGCCAGCTTGATGCAAACTTCTACCAGCACATTCCTTACATGGAATCTTTTAACGAAGAAAGAGGTTATCACCTTGTAAATGCGGGGGGCATACATATTGAGCCAATAGCACTGTACTCAAAAAAATACAGCTACAGTACCAATATCCCTGATGGTGCAACTATTGCTATTCCAAATGACACTACTAACGAAGGAAGAGCATTACTGCTACTTCAAAGTGCAGGATTAATTGAACTCTCAGAGTCTTCCGGTATAAGTGCAACCGTTCTTGATATTACAAAGAACCCTCATAATTACAATTTCGTTGAAGTAGAAGCAGCATCACTTCCAAGAGTTATTGAAGATGTAGATGCAGCTGTCATCAACGGCAACTATGCTATTCCGGCAGGACTAAGTGCATTAAACGACGGTCTTCTTGTTGAAGGTGCCGACAGCCCATATGTAAACATTATTGCTGTAAAAGAAGGCAATGAGAATAATCCTGCTATCAAAGCTCTTGTACAGTGCCTTCAGAGTCAAAAAATTAAAGACTGGGTTTCTGCAAACTATCCTAACGGTGAAGTCGTACTGGTTTTCTAAAACAAATGGGGTTTTGAGAACCCGTTTAATTGACAATCAACTTTACAAAGCAACTTTTGGAACTGAGAATTTTGGTTCCGGAAGTTGCTTTGTATATCTTTGAGGTTTTTGCAAAAACCTCCTTTATTTGAGAGTTTTTTGCAAAACGCTTTTTGAGAAAAAAAGACTTAAAATATCTTTGAAGTTGTAATAAGAACAAAACTTATTTGTTTGCAAGTAGAGAGAAATTAAATCTATGAAAGTTCTTATATTGGGATTAAGTCAAATTGGGGGAGGTTTAGACGCTGCCCTTTATTTTGTTACTCACGGCCATCAAGTCAGGGTCACAAATATAAGAAACGAGTCTGTTCTTTCAGAATCAATTGCTTTTCTAAAAGAAAAAGGTGTTGAGTTCTCGTTTACAAAAACACAAACAAAAGAAACAACAAAAGACTTAAGCTTTTCTGAAAAAGAAGAAAACGAAAAACATACATTGCAAAAAGACTTGCAGTGGGCCAATCTAATAGTAAAAACACATAGTGTAAAGCACGAATATTTTGATATTCCTTCTACAAAAAGAGTTGTAAGTGATATCTCAATGTTATTTTCAAGCCTGTATGACAACCCTCAGCTTGCCAATACACGCCTTATTTGCGTGTCGGGAGCCAGAAGCAAAACTACAACTGCAAGTGCTTTGTGCCATGCTCTTAATTACTATGGTAAAAATGCACACATATGCGGGAACATGGGGATATCGGGCTTTTGTGAATTGGAGCGTATAGAAAACGGAGATATCCCGGACTATCTCATTTGCGAGCTTTCTTATTCTCAAATAAGAGATACCATTGAACTTATGGATTGGGAATTGCCACAAGTATATGTGTCAGTGTACACAGGAAGCGGAAATCTCAGCCGGAGCATAAAGCAAAATACAAGTGATGACACAAATGAGAACTTTGACAAAAAGACTGCTTCAGACATTGAAGATGTCCCGCTAATCCTTACAGGAGAAAGTACTTACATTATTTGCCAAAGAGAAAACAAAGAGCTCTTTATTGAGACTTACAATAAGAAACAACGAAGCGTAATAGATGCAGAAAACTATTTATTGAAAATGACAAAAGCTTTGCCTCATTACATGATGTGGGCATTTGCCACAATGTGCAAACTTGGATACACAGCATCTCAAACAAATAAAGCGCTCAACTCTTTCAAGGGCGTTCCAAACAAAGGAGAGCTCATATTCAGAACTGACTCTTACATGTTTGTAAATGACAGCTTGTCATCAATTCCGGAGGCTGTAGGGTTTACTTTAGATAATTTTGACAATATGCCGGTGCATCTTATATGCGGAGGTATTGGAAAATCATTCAATCCCGGCGCAATGAGCCCTTATATCAAAAAAGTTTCATCTCTCCACCTTTTGGGCGGTTCATTTACAAACGAGAAATTAATTCCGTTTTTGGAAGAAAATAATATTGCTTATAACGGACCTTTCAAAGATATGGAAAGCGCTGTGCTGTCAGCTGTAAATTCTCTTGAAAAACCTCAAAAACTCATTCAAGTTGTATTATTATCTCCCGGAGTTCCTGCCCAATTTGACTACCGTAACGAATATTTCAGAGGTGAAAGCTTTTGCAAAGCAGTAGAAAAAATCATAGAGAAAAAACTCTTGGGAACTTTAGAAACTGCAGAGAAGTAAATTATTTGTTATAAATGTGTTTGTACTCTTCAAATTGCAGTGCAACTTTATTCTTACACTTGCCACATCCTGTACCATAACCGGTAAGACGTTGTAAGTCTTCCAAAGTCTTTGCTTTGTCTGTCTTAACAAGTTCTTCAATCATTTGGTCTGTAACACCTTTACATTCACAAATAATCTTTGCAACAGACTTTTTATAAGGATTGTCCATTCCGTTCTTCTCTAAATAGTCATCAATTGCAGCTCTAAGAGCCTTGTCGCCAAGAACGGAGCAATGGAATTTGTGCTCAGGAAGTCCGCCAAGGGCATCTGTAATCATTGCAGGAGTAATTTTGTATGCTTCTTCAAGCGTCATGCCTTTTACAAGTTCACTCATCATTGAAGTACTTGCAATAGCACTTGCACAACCGTATGTAAGCCAGCGGATACCTGCAATTTTTCCATCTTTTACCTGAATGCCAACACGCATTTGGTCACCGCAAGCAAGAGAGCCAACTTCTCCAACACCCTCTGGCTCCCAGTTTTCGTCTTTTCTCCAAATGTTTCTTGGATTCATAAAATGATCTTTAACAGTATCTGTATATACCCACTGGGCCATAAAACTATCCATAATTTACCTCTTTACAACCTCTTTTATATTTTACCTGGTTGAAATAGCTCTAAGTCTTTCAATGATAGGAGGAAGAACCTCCAACACATAATCCACATCTTCCATGGTATTGTAACGACCAAACGAAAACCTAATTGAACCATGCGCAAGCTCAACATCAAGCCCGCACGCAAGAAGAACATAACTTGGCTCAAGAGAACCTGTAGCACAGGCCGATCCCGTTGAAACGGCAATTCCTCTCATATCAAGCATAAGAAGTATTGATTCACCCTCTACATTCTCAAATGAAACATCCAATGTTCCCGGAAGACAATGCTTTTGGCTACCGTTTACTACAACATTTGGAACTGTTGCCAAAATACCCTTTCTGAGTTTTTCCCGCATGGCCCACAGCCTTTCATACTCTTCTTTCATTCCCTCTTTGGCAAGTTTTGCAGCAATTCCAAGGCCATAAATAGCAGGAGTGTTGTATGTACCGGCTCTTCTTCCATGCTCCTGTTCACCGCCATGTACAAAAGGTTCAAACGGAGTACCTTTTTTCACATAAAGAACACCAACACCTTTTGGGCCATAGAACTTATGAGCACTGCAAGAAAGAAAATCCAAGGCCCACTTACGACATGAAACTTCAATCTTGCCTATAGCTTGAGTGGCATCGGTATGAAAGAGTGCTCCGCATGAGTGGGCAAGTTTGCTTATTTTTTCAATGTCTTGGATAGAGCCTGTCTCGTTGTTTCCTGTCATGACAGAGACAAGAACGACATCAGGACCAAGTAATTTTTCAAGCTCGTCAATTTTTACCCGGCCTTCACTGTCTACAGGAATCATGTCAACTGTAACGCCATTGGCTCGCAGGTATTTGACAGTCTCCATAATAGATGGGTGCTCTATGGTTGTTGTGACAATACGTCCTTTACCGTTCTTTGCAATTATGGAATGGGCAAGGGCAAAAATTGTATTGTTGGATTCAGATGCGCCACTTGTAAAAGTAATTTCAGAAGTATCACAATCTATGAGTTTTGCAACATTGTCTCTGGCTTCTTCTACAAGAGCTCCTGCTCTTCTTCCAAAAGTATGCATACTGGATGCATTTCCATAAACACTTGCTTCTACCTGTGCAACAGCATCTTTGACTTCCGGTGCAAGCTGTGTTGTAGCATTGTTGTCTAAATAAACTATTCTTCCTGTAATATCCATTTTTTAATGAACTCTCTCAACGCAAAAAATAGCCTTTGCAAGAATATTCGTCAAGTCAGTAAGAAGCCTCTAACACAACTATGGAAAAAATTATAAAAGTTTTGCAAAAAGCAGTTGTAAAAGGATAAGTTTGCTTGTCAAGTTTACTATCCAATTTTGATTTCTAAGTTTGCTTTTTAGTTACACAGCAGTAAGACTGTCACCTAAACTTGCACAACCTAGCGGTGTATATGCAAAAGCTTTAGCTGTAAAGCCAAAAATGCGCTCATATTCGTCAAGTTTTGAAACATATTTTTCAATCGATGAGTTTTTCACAACCATAGCAATGTAACCACCGGCGCCGTTGTAAACAAGAGAGCTTCCAATACAACCAAGCGTCTCAAGAGAGCGTTTTGAAAGCCAATCCAACTCCGGGCATGTCAGTTCAAGCTTATCTCTAAGCCCTGCTCCTATCTTTGAAAATGATTTTCCTATTTGAGTAAAATCTTTTTGCGTAAAAAGTTTATCCAAGGCTTGGGCTGTTTCACTTTCTTCAAAAACATAACAACCTACTGTTCTTGTTTCTTCTTCAACCGGTAACAATCTATCTGAGAGATCTTCTATTGGGAACTCTCTAAAGTTGCCATTTGGGAACATGCGAGAAAGATTTTCCATTGTTTCTTTAGCCAAAGCGTGCCTGCTATAAAGTTCTTCACGCATTGCAAGAGGAGGAATATTCCCGTTTACCAACACTAAAGAAAAAGGAGAATTCTTGAACGGGTCACTTAAATACTTGTATGAACATGTGCGCATATCAAAAAGCATGTAAGAGCCTTCTTTGGAATACAGCATTGTCAGTATTAAATGTAAATTAAACAGCTCTTTGCAAAATTTAAGACTTGACTGCATACAGCAAGAAGCAAGGATATTGAGATTAATTTCCTTATCTATAAGGCTGTACAATGCCATGCCAACGCCAACTCCCACGGCTGCAGATAAGACTTTCCCGTCGCATTGCAACAAAGAGCCACCAAGAGAAATATTTACACCGGGAATGTCTATATAACGTTGAAGCTCAAGTATTATGCCTTTTACATAGTTTCCCCAGCGATCCTCTTTGCGATATTTTATACCTGTCAAGTTGAATTTTTTGCGGTCGTTCGAACCTGCGTTAAACACGCGCACAGCAAAATCGTCCCTTTGGGAAACAGCAACAAAAAGGCTTTTGTCGTTTGCTGCGCATAAAGCATACCCTTGGCAATACATAGAGAACTCACCTGCAAAAGTTGTCACCCCGGGGACCGTTGAAACTACTTGTGGAACTTCACCGTACTCAGCTTTATGCCTGTCTTCAATAAACACATCCCTATCCTTAAAGGCTTTTTGTTTCTCTTTTTGCTACGTTTACACTAAAAACGAGCCTTGAATTTTATGCAGCTTTGCAAAAATCTCTAATAGAAACAAATTACCGACATATCTAATTTTAGGTGATAAATTTTGAGAATGCAAACGAAAAATCTTTTATTACGTTTTGCGGTTTATTAGGCATTTTATTACGTTTTGCAAATGTCTTTATGACAATTACAGTTTGAGCTTTTTCAAAAGATTTTCAGCAACAGTCAATGAAATTCCTGCACGGCTTGATATTTCTTGAGGAGTACACCTTATAACATCATCTAAAGTTGTAAAAGCTGTCATAATTTTATCGCCGGTTTTAGGACCTATTCCGGGCACACTTTGTAAAAGTCTAAAAGAGACTTCTTTGCTTCGCATAGCCTGGTTTGCTCCGGTAGCAAAACGGTGACATTCATCTCGCACTGCAATTAAAACCCTCAAGCCTTCATTGCTGTGATCCAAAAGCAAGTCAGGACGGCCGTCATCAAAAACAATTGCCTCATGCTCTTTTGCAAGGCCAAGGACAGGGACATTGGCAAGGCCAATTTCATCAAGAACTTCTCTTGCAACGTTGACTTGACCATGACCTCCATCAACAAGAACAAGGTTTGGCTTTCTGAGATTTTCTTCAATCACACGGGAATAACGGCGGTAAACAGCCTCTCTCATTGCTCCAAAATCGTCAATAGCGCCCTCCAAACTGCCAATATTAAACCTGCGGTATCCGGCAGGATTGGGATTGCCATCAACAAAAGAAATCAAACTTGCAACAGTATATTTTCCAGCAAGCTGAGCAATATCAAAACCCTCAATAAGAGATGGAAGTTCCTCAAGATTCGTGCACTCTTGTAAAACTTCAAGAGCTTTAGTGTTATCACGGCTTTTCAAGCGTTTTTCAACATCTCTTGACGCATTCTCACTTGCCATGCGAAGTATCCTGAAATCTCTTCCTTCTTTTGGGACTTGAAAGCGTACATCGTGGCCCAGTACCTCATAAAAATACCTTGAAATTAAATCAATGTCCACTTCATGGGATATGAAAATATCATGCGGAATTTCTCGTCCGTCTTCATAATACTGCGTAAGGAAGTTCAAAAGAGTCTCAGACTCATCTCCAAATGTTTGTGCTCTATACAGGGCTCTTCCAATGAGTTTTCCGTCTCTGAATTGCATTATTGAAACAGTGCACAAAGGACTTCTCATTTCTATTGCAGCATAATCACGGCTCTCCAAAGCAACCGCATTAGAGTGACTTTCAACCATTTGAGCCTTGCTGACACTTTGTAAAGCAATGAGCATATCCCGTTTTTTTGCAGCAACTTCATACTCCATGGCCTTGGAAGATGCCATCATCTCGTCTTTTATCCGGCGCTCCAACTCATCTCCATGACCTGACAAAAAACGCCTGACTTTTTCAATTCCCCTGTTATATTCTTCCTTTGTAATTTTCCCGCAACAAGGAGCAGAACAACGGCCTATATGGTAATAAATACATGGTTTTTCACGCATTCTCAGAGGAGTTGAGCACTTGCGCAAATTAAAGAGCCTGTCTATAAGCTCTATGCATTCAGTCATTTTCGAGGCATTGGGAAAAGGCCCGAAATAATCAGAGCCATCTTTGATAATGCGTCTTGTTTTGAATACTTTTGGGAAATCTTCATGCGTAATCCGTATCATGGGATAGCTTTTGCCATCTTTAAGCATGATATTGTAATGAGGGCTGTATTTCTTTATGAGATTGTTTTCCAGAACCAACGCCTCATAGTCATTACCTGTAATTATGTGGTCTATGTCGCGTATTTTTTCAACGAGCATTGTCGTTTTACGGTCACGGTTGGGCAAAAAATACTGACTCACACGCTTACGCAAACTCTTTGCTTTTCCAACGTAAATCACAATACCACTAGCATCTTTCATGAGATAACATCCCGGATTCAAAGGAAGTGCTTGGGCTTTTGCGCGCGCTTTTTCAAAATTCTCCTTGCGGAAACGAGAGGCCTCTTCACTCTCTTTTTCAAGCTGAGCTTTATCAATCATGTAGCTTAAACTGCTCTCAAATGCTTCTTTATCCATGCACTCTCCACTTCTCTACTTGCAAATAAGAATAGCATAAACCAATATTCTTTAACATCCAATTGTCTATGTGCTATCATGAAAACTTGCAATTTGAGAAAAATTAGAGGTTTTTGCAAAATGAGCCTTTAGATGCAAAGGCAAAGCTAAGATGCATGAAGGCAGTTTTGCAAGAACCTCATTAAAAAGGAAATTAAAAACAATTATGAGCCTTAATGCAAAACAAATAGAGACTTACATCAACAGCCTGATGCATTTGAGTTTTCAACAAAAACGAATGTTAAAAGAAGAAGCTTTGGATTTAGAGCTTTGGCAGGAAAAAAGCATAACAGAATTAATGCCTCCATTAGACGAATTTGCAAAATTGCAAAAAAATCAAGCAAGAAAAGTTTTTGATAAAGTTATGGCTCAAATTGCCATTTTAAGAAAAAATCCTACAGACTACTTTTCTTTCAACCCCGGTTTTGATTTTGAAAAACATAAAGTAAAAATCATGACGGACTTCAAAGCTCCGGATAAGATTATGGGAAGTTGCCCTTGCCCAAAAGACGGTGAGCTTACACGTTGTTGCAATCTCAAGACCTTGGATGCTGTTCAGCAATGTGCTTTTGCATGCGCATACTGTTCAATTCAAAGTTTTTATTCCAATAATGAAATAAAAGCAGTAAGTGACTTGGGCTCTTATTTGGAAAATCTCAAATTAGAAGAGGATATTTGGCATATAGGAACAGGGCAGGCATCGGACTCTTTGCTACTTGGAGATGACTTTGGAACTTTGACAGCTTTGGGCCAATTTGCCCAAAAGCACCCAAAAACCATAATTGAGCTTAAAACAAAGAGCGCAAGAACAGATTGGCTTTCTCTCAATCTTCCCAAAAACATAGTTGCAACGTGGTCTGTTAATGCACATACAATAGTCAACAAAGAAGAACATTTGACAGCAAGTCTTAATTCCAGAATAGACGCTGCACAAAAATGTACACAAAAAGGACGCTTAGTGGGTTTTCACATTCACCCAATGGTTTATTTCAAAGGTTGGGAAGATGAATATAAAGCGTTAGTTGAGCTTATTTGCAGTAAAATTGACCCGTCTTTTGTTGTTATGATTGGCATTGGCGCAC
>CAVGEF010000086.1:2597-19503 GCA_963628205.1 Bacteroidaceae bacterium | reverse complement strand
CTTACTTTTACAAAACAAAACCTAAAAACTTTGCGCGAAAGCGGGCGCCCTACCAGAGTTACACAAATGGAACTTACTCCAATTGCCGGGAAGTTTTCTTACCCTTTGGACATTAAGCGCAAAATGTTTTCTTTTGTTTATTCTCAATTCCCGCAAGAATGGAAAGACAAAGTTTTCTTTTATTTATGTATGGAGGAACCGTCTCTTTGGAAACCTTGTCTTGGGCGCGAATATGAAAACAACGCTGTTTTTGAAAAAGACATGAAAAAGCACTATTTAGACGCTTTAGACTACATAAATACTCAGAATACCTGACTGTTAAGACAAAATACGTTAAAGAAGATCACGAACAAGGGGCATACTCATACAACGAGGGCCTCCACGGCCTCTTGACAGCTCAGAGCTTGCTATCTCAAGAGTTTGTAGACCATTGTCACGAAGAATTGCATTTGTAATTGTGTTTCTGTCATAGACTATGACTTTGCCGGGTTCCACACATAATGCATTTGAGCCGTCGTTCCATTGCTCACGTTCTGAGGCTATTGAATCATTGCCACCGCATTTTATGAATTTAACTTCATCCAATTCCAAGAAACGACAAAAAACAGACTCCAATGTACCCTTTAGGATTTCAGCTTTGATTGAGCCTTTTGCTCCGGGGAAAACTCTGTATACTTTTATATTGTGCAGGATTCCCGGATGCACGATAAATACGTTAGTATCGGCCTGTGTTAAAACGGTGTCCAAGTGCATGAAAGCTCTCATGTTTGGGATGTCAATTGCAAGAATATTGCGAATTGTGCTTTCTTCGTCTGCAAAAATATTGCGGGCAAGTACTTCAACAGCCTGTACGCTTGTTCTTTCACTAAGTCCTATTGCAAGTGTAGTTTCGCTTAGGTTGTGAATGTCGCCACCCTCTATGCTGTATGGATTTGACGGGTCGTAATATTTGTGAACTTTGCCACTGAAAATGGGATGGTATGCAAAGACATACTTCATGTAAATTGTTTCTCTGTTTCTGGTGACAGATGACATGTGATTAAGGCTTGCTCCCGTGCCAATTGATGCCATGGGATCACGTGTGAAATACAAATTTGGAATAGGGTCCAGTAAGAAACCGGCTTTGGTACGTGTCAAATTAAGAAGCGGATTTGTTTTTCTAAAGTCAAAACCCTCATCCATGACGCCTTCCATGGTCCTTAGAACCATCTTTCTGGTATCGCTTTCGTCCATCAAAAGCTTAAAGAGCTCTTTTTCATGGCCAATTATACGGGAATCAGCATTGCTTAAAAACTCATTTATAAATTGCCGGCGTATGCTTTTCTCTTTTTTGTCAGAACCGCTATCAGAATCCAAGGCATGTGCTACCAAGTCGCAAAGATATACAACCTCAACGCCACAGGCTCTAAGCGTTGCAGCAAACGAATCATGCTCAAGTTGTGCCCTCTTAAGGTATGGAATATCGTCAAACAGCAAAGTATTGAGGTATTCAGGAGTCAGGTGTTCAAGTTCTCCTCCTGGTCTGTGAATAAGAACTTTCCTAAGCTTACCTATCTCGCTTTTTACGCATATAGCCATTACATTCTCTCCCTGTAATTCAACCGACTTGTACCAATGATATTATAAAAACCTCATTATAAAAAGCCTCAAATGAAGCCCGTATTTTGCAAGGCCTATTTTGCAAGACCATGCGTGACAAAGGCCCCTAAAGCAAGCCCATGCGAGACATGACCTCTAAAGCAAGCCCATGCGAGACATGACCTCTAAAGCAAGCCCATGCGAGACATAAGTACCGCAAGGCCGGCACTGCAAGCTGTCTCTGTCCTAAGAATACGTTGGCCCAAAAGCATTGGGCTAAAACCTGCATTGACAAAAAGCTCCCGTTCCCGGGTCGACCATCCGCGTTCAGGACCAATAGCCAAAACAGCACTTTCTTCTATATGAGCTTTACTTAAGTCTGTTGCACCAACAACATTATCCAGCATAACAAGAGAAACTTTTTTGGATGCAGACTTAACATATGCATTATTGGGTGCTTTGCTTTTGCAAGAAATACAATCTTTTTCGCAATTGCTCGTTTTGAAACTTTCCAACGCATTGTCAACCGTATTTGCAAAAATCACTTCCGGAACACCAGCATGGCCGGACTGCATAGCCCCGTCCAAAAGATACTCTTTATACTCGCCAGTTTTGTACAAATTACTGGAAAGATACGATTTTTCACCGGTATCGGACCCTGTAAGAATAATTTTTTCCACGCCCAAAGACACAGCCTCACGCAAAATTCTTTTCATGCAAATGGGCCTGACTTGCGCACATAACAACGTCACAGGATACAAATTGGGGATGCATTCTTGCACATAATCAATATAAACACCATCAAGACTTATATCTTTGACAGTCGCAAATCCTTCGCTCTTATTAACAATTCCCATGCGAAAATTATCACCGTTTTTCAACTTGAGAATATTCAAAATATGTTGTGCTCTCTCATCTTTTACAGGAATAAAGCCATCTTTTGGTTGTTTTTCAAAAAGAATAATATTCATGCATAGGATAATAGCACACTGTTAAACTGTTGATACACTATTTCTTTTACATTAAGATTGGGACAAATGAAAAAACTGTTTGCTCTACTACTTTTGACAGTCTCTTTATTAGGTTGCGTTGTCTTTGCACAACCTGAAAAAGAAGTCATAAAAATAGGAATAGACCCCGGCAATGAAATCATAGAGCTTAACTCATACACAGCAACAGACAGTAACAGCGTCATCATCATGCAAAACCTTTACGACGGGCTTTTTTCATACGATGGAGCTACAAGTGAAGCTAAAGAAGCCCTGGCTCAAAGCTATGAAGTATCAAGAGATGGATTGACTTGGACTTTCTACTTAAAAGATGCATTTTTTTCAGATGGAAAACCAATTACTTCACAGACTTTTCTGAATTCATGGGCCTATCTCATACAAGGGCCACTTGCAAGCAACCTTGATTTTGTAGAACGCTTGCCGGACAGCTCACTTCACATAGAAACGCCAAATGACAAAACACTTGTTGTGCATCTCAAACATCCTGTTGCATATTTGCCAAGTCTTCTTTGCCAACCATGCTTGGGAGCAATAAAAGATACAAAAAGCTACAGTGGAGCCTATACATTAAAAGTCCAAACACAAGAAGGAATAATTTTGTACAAGAACCCAAAATACCGGGATGAAGTCAAAAACGATAAGATTGAAATATACTTAGGTAGTGATTTTGACCAAGCATTTGCAAACGGAGACATTCAATGGTCCATGGCCAGCGTACAAAATGCAAGCTCTTACATGATTTTGTCAAAACTGTATGCTACCACATTCTTCTATTTCAATGACAAAACAGAAGCCTATTCCAACGAATATGTCAGAAAAGCTCTTATATCATTAATTCCATGGGACATCATTCGCTACATACAGGGAACCCTTTTAGAGACAAGCTCTCTTGTTCCTGAAAGCACTGCTCAAAGTCCTGACATAACAGGGGCTTTAGACCTTCTCTCCCAAGCAGGATACCCTTATGGAGAGGGTCTTCCAATGATTAGCATTGGAAGTCCACGCGGAGCACAAAATGCAGCTGTTGCAGAACTTATTGCAGAACTTTGGTCAAAAACATTGGGCGTTACAGTAACTTTGAGCACTGTTCCTCTTACTGTCTATGCATCAAATCCAGATGAAAATCCTTTTGATTTTTGTACAATAACATGGATTGGCGATTATTTTGACCCAATGGCATTCTTAAGTCTTTTTGAATCTACAAGTTCATTTAATATTGCCAATTACTCAAATGAAGAATATGACAAGCTCTTGGCTCTTGCCCAAAACTCAGATGCAGTGACACGGACCTCACTTCTTCTTGAAGCAGAACAGCTTTTATTGGACAGCGGTATTGTTATACCAATGTCTACAGCTTTTGCTACAAACTTTGTCAGAACAGACTTGATAGAAGGCTGGCAAACCAATCCTTTGGACATACACCCGTTCAAAGAATTACAACTTTGCAAATGATAGACTTTGAAATGCATATTAAAAACATACACAAAATAAAGGCTTTCAGAAATGAAAAAGAAACTTGTTGTTTTTGATTTAGACGGCACTCTACTTGATACATTAGAAGATATAAGGCATGCAATTAACAGTGCTCTTGCTGTTTACAAAATTCCACTCATAAACGAAAACGAAACAAAAAGTTTTGTAGGAAGAGGCCTAAAAAACGCTCTTATTGGCGCTGTACAAAAAAGCGGAGCACAAGTGAACGATAATGACATCTTTTGCATGAATGAAATTCTCACAGCCTCTTATCTTGAAAATCCATCCAAATATGCGCATCCATACGAAGGTATATTGGGACTTCTCTCATGGCTTCAAGACAGTGACATAAAAATTGCAATAGCATCAAATAAGAAAGATGAAATAGTCCAAAAGATAATAAAGAACATACTGCCTTCTTACAATTTTGCTTTTGCATTTGGACAAAAGAGTGAATATCCTCTCAAACCTGACCCTACAGGTATTTTGAGTGAAATAAAAAAACTCAACATGAAAGTCTCAAACATTCTTTACATTGGCGACAGTGAAGTTGACTGCCAAACGGCAAAAAACATGCGATGCGATTATTTCATAGTGAACTACGGTTTCAGAAGCCGTGAAGAACTGGCAAGCATGGGCATTTATGACACTATTGGCTCACCTTTAGAGTTAAAAGAGCAAATTGAACGCATTTATGGGTAGAAAAATGAGAAAAGTTTTACAGGAACATTTGCCACAGTTTAACAAGCTCAAAGCCTTTAACAATCAATTCTGAACATAATTTTGCTGAATGGCCTCCCACACAGGGTCAAGAGCGTTTAATATTTTCATGTAAATCTTGTAGCGTTCACTGTAAATCTTAACATTTTCCGCTATTGGCTCAATTTTTTGCTTTATGTTAATCCAACTATTGAAAGCGTCTTCAAAACTGTCTTTATCGCCCGTTGCAACAGCTATACACATTGCACATCCAAGAGTTCCTGCTTCTTTAACATCAACAGTTTCAATTGAAAGATTAAGGACATCGGCAAATATCTGAATCCACGGCATTGAATTTGCAACGCCACCGGAAAGACGTACCACAGGTCTGTCTCCTCTTGCAGAAAGCAACTTTTCTGTATGATATTTGTGAGAAAAAGCAACACCTTCAAATACAGCTTTAACAAAATGAGCCTTTGTTTGCCATGCAGACATTCCAATAAACCCTGCCTGAGCATTAGGATGCACATTACTGGCAACAATGAAAGGAAGATAAATAGGACACATATCAGTAGCCGGAACGCTTGATACAAGCCTGTCGAACTCTTGATAAACATTCTTGCCATTCTTTTTGCAATCTTCACTCAGATTTGAAAAAATATTTTTGGCCATATATTCCAAGTTTACAGCCGATGTCGCACTGCTCTCTTCTGCAAGTATGTACTCAGGATTGCAAAAGACTGAATTCATTGCAACTTTGTGCTCTCCAACAGGCTCTTTAGAACAATACTCGTTAATGCTCCATGTGCCCGCAACCATAGCTAAATATTTGGAATCACTTACTCCTGAAGCTATTGCACAGGCATCAATGTCAAACATTCCTCCAAAAACAGGAGTACCTGCTTTAAGGCCGGTTTCTTTGGCAACTTGCTCTGTTATACCACCGGCAAAGTCAGTTGAACTAATCAATGGCGGTAAGAAATTGCGGATGTCTGAAAGGTCAAAGAAACCAAGAAGTTCATCATCATATTGACGAGTATAAAGATTAACGAGGTTAGCACCTGAGTAATCAGTAAGTTCTGCATATGCCAACCCTGTCAAAAGAAAGCGCACATAGTCCTTACATTCAAAAACCCACCGGATTTTTGAAAAATTCTCGCTTTCATTATCTTTAAGCCAAGCCAAAAGAGAAACCGGCTGGCATGCCATAATACTGGAACATGTTTTTTTATAAACCTTGGCTGAAACACCATTTGCTTTCCACTTTTCAACATAAGCCCATGCCCTGTTGTCAGATGAAAGAATTCCGTTTCGTACAGGTTCTCCATTACTGTCTACAAGATACAAACCTTTTCCGTGTCCGCAACTTGCAATACCTCTTATATCAGAAGCATCAATACTTGATTTTGCAAGAACATCTTTCAGAACAAAGATATTTGCATCTCTCATTTCTTTCATATCTCTTTCAACATAATTGGGTTGAACTGAAAATGAATTAGTTTCTGTTGAAGACAAAGATATGAGATTGCCGTTTTCATCGTATATTGCAGCTTTAGTAATAGTTCCGCCATTGTCCAAGCCAAGGTAATACTTCATTATTTTTCCTCATCAATAGGATAAGCTATTGTAGTCATTATTGAGTTGGCTTGCTGAGTGCAGTCAACTCTTGTATATTGAACGACAACCGGAATGGAGCTGTTTATCACAGCAGCGTAAGGAGTTCCCTTGGCAAAACCGTTCTTGGGGTTTATTTTATCCATTCTAAGATGGCTTGTTCTTTTTGCGTTACAAAGAATTGGAGCAATTTGAACCGGGTCTTTGTCCTCAAAATAATAAGTAATTGAAATTTCACTGTCTTCTTCAGAAGTATTCAAAACGCAAATTGCTTCATGACCATCTGAAGTCTGTTCCGGCCAATACATATCAGGAATTAACCATGTTTTTTTGCCCTCTTGAGCCATGCTTCACTTCTCCTTCTTTCCACAAGGAAATGTCACTGCAAGAAAGATACCATCACAAGTACCACCGTTAAGAATTTGATGATAGTCTCCGGCAGGGATGTACACAGAATCATCGGCATTAAGAAAAGCAATATGCTCCCCATTGCTTTTTACTTCAATGCAACCTTTAAGAACGTAAAATAAATGGTCAAAGCCTTCATGGACTTCATTGGCCATTCCGTCACCGGGCTTAAAAGTTGTCACGTGAAAATCAATTATCCCATTTGCAGTTTGCGGTTTAACCAAGACCCTGGATTCTACTGTCAAGTCATGACCGCTTGGAGTATATTTCATTCCTTCGTTGGCTTTAATTACTTTTATCATGCCGTAGCCACCTTTCTTTTGCTTGCCTCTATGGACAATTTTGCAACTCTCTTTTTAAGGAGGATATCAGAAAGAACTGTGATGATAATCAAACCTCCAATGATTGCATCTCTCCAGTCTGACGGAACAGAAATCAAATTCATTAAATTTTGGACAATTTGAATTATCAAGGCGCCAACGACAGTACCAATAATTGTTCCTTCTCCACCATCAGGGCTGGTTCCTCCCATATAAACGGTAGCAAGAGTAGTAAGAAGGTAGTTCTTTCCAATATCGGACTGAACAGCGTTGTTTCTTGCAACAAATAGAATGCCTGCAATTGCAGAGAACAAACCGGAAACCATGAAAGCTTTAATAATTGTAGCTTCACTGTTAACTCCGGACATTTTTGCTGTAGTAGGATTTGAGCCAACTGCATAAAATTTGCGACCTTCTGTGGTACGGCTCATAACAAAGCTCATTATTGCAACGCATAAAACCATCAATATAACAGGCATATCAATACCCAGTAATTTTCCATTGCCTATAAAACGAAAATCAGTAGGGAAATCATACAAGACATATCCTTTCAAAATAACATATGAGAAACCAAAAACAGCCCATTGGAGACCATAAGTTGAAATAAAAGAAGGAATACCTACATGTGCAACCATGTATCCGTTAACAGAACCAATTAAAAGTCCTACGGCTATGGCGGCAAGCATTGCCAATGGAAACCAGACATTTCCATTTTTGACCATTATTGAAGCAATAACACAGCAAATAGTCATAATAGAACCGGAACTCAAGTCCGGACCACTTGTAATAATTGCTACAGTCTGGCCTATTCCAAGAATAATCAAAATAGAAGCATTTGTTATGATTAAACCCAAGTTTCTTTGAGAAAGAAAATCAGGAGAGATGATACAGCCGGCAATTATTACAATTAAAAGTGTAGCAAAACGGCTGATTGCGGAAACGTTATCTGATGTCAGCATCTTCTTATTCATTTTGTATTCCTCCTGTCAACCAAAGTAACTTGAAGTACTATTGAGAAAACAATTATTGATCCTAAAATTGCCGGTTGCCACATTGAGTTAACCCTGACAACATTCATACCGCTTCTGATTATCGTAAAGAGTGCAACACCAAAGATTGTGCCTCTAACATCTCCTTTACCAATTTTCATACTGGTTCCGCCAATAATTGACGCTGCAATGGCCTCAAATTCCCATTGCTTACCAACAATAGGGTCTGCAACTTCAAGTCTGGCAACAAGAATTGCAGCACCTAAACCGGTCAGAAATCCTGCAAAAACATAAATCATCCATTGCCAAAAACGGGTATCAACACCGGAAAGAGAAGCTCCCGTTTTATTACCGCCAATTGCAAAAGTGTATCTTCCAAGTTTTGTATGATTTTGAATAAAGATGGCAAACAACCAAATTACAAGACAACTGATTGCAGCCATTGGGATATAACCAATCATGTCACCAAAGAAGATAAATGACTCATTGCTGACATGTATCCCCTCTTTATTGGTCAATGCCAGTGCAATGCCATACATAATGCCTTGCGTTCCAAGAGTTGTAATAAAAGGTTGCATTCCACAGTATGAGATTAAAGCACCGTTTAAGGCTCCACAGACAGCCCCTGAAATTCCACCTATCAATATGGCCAAAATGGCAGGAACGCCGGCATTGACAGCCAGTGCAACAATAACGCCGGAAAGGGTCAGTATTCCTCCAAGTGATAAATCAAGGCCTCCGGAGATAATAACAAAAGTTGCAGCTGATGCTACTACAAGCAAGACAGAACCCTGCTGAAGAAGAACTACTAAGTTTCTTAATGTTAAATATCTATTCGAGAAGAAACTGAAAACTATGGCAAGAACGACAATTACCCACAAAACTGCGGGAATTTTCTTTAATTTATTGAATACTCCTGTCATTAAATAGCCTCCTCTTTGTGAATTCCTTCCATTGCATACTCCATTATTTTTTCTTGAGTTGCTTCGCTTCTATCAAGTTCTTTAACGACCTTTCTATCTCGCATAACATAGACCCTGTCACTCATACCAAGAACTTCCGGAAGCTCTGACGAAATCATCAAAACGGCTTTTCCTTGTTTTGCAAGATTGTTCAAAAAATCATAAATTTCACCTTTTGCTCCAACATCAATACCTCTTGTAGGTTCATCAAAGATAAAAATCTCTGCTTCTGTGCAAATCCATTTGGCAAGTACGACTTTTTGTTGATTTCCTCCGGACAAGTTTTTCACAAGCTGTTTTGAAGAAGGTGTTGAAATATGCAATTCGTTGATGTATTGAGAAGACAAATTCTCTTCAGCTGTTTTGGAAATATGTTTTTTGGGAAAAAGTTTATCCAAACTGGCCATCATTATGTTGTCAGAAACAGAAAGAATAAGGGACACTCCCTGTCTTTTTCTGTCCTCAGGAATTAAACTTAGCTTCTTAGAAATAACATCAGACGGTTTTACTCCGTTCTTGAGAGTTTCTCCAAAAATCTTTATTGTGCCGGATTCATACGAATCCATGCCAAAAATGGTTCTGGCAAGTTCTGTTCTTCCAGCTCCTACAAGTCCTGCAAGACCAACTATTTCACCACGTCTGACTTTAATGCTGGCATTTTTCAAACCTGTTTTACTTGAACAAACATTATCGACTTCAAGTGCAAGTTCTCCGGGTTTGTTGAAATCACGCACATATAGATTATCTATTTCTCTTCCAACCATGAGTTTAATCAATTCATCGTTGGTTATATCTTTCACATTTTTTGTAGCAACATACTTACCGTCACGAAGGATAGTTATTCTGTCGCCAATTTGAGGTATTTCCTGCAGTCTATGAGAAATATAGACTATACCAATGCCCTGTTTTTTAAGATTTCTGATTACATTAAAAAGCTGTTGAATCTCTCTGTCTGACAAAGAAGATGTAGGCTCATCCATAATCAAAATTTTAAGATTATGAGTAAGTGCCTTGGCAACTTCAACCATTTGTTGCTGTGCAACAGGTATTTCAGAAGCGTTTGCATGAATATCTACATTCATATCCATGCTTTTAAGAAGATTCTCAGACTCTGAATACACTTTCTTATAATCTATTCCAAGACCTCTCTTTTTTCTTGGAAGATTATCAATAAAAATGTTTTCTGCAACACTGAGATATGGAACAAGATTAAGCTCTTGATAAATGATTCCAATGCCAAGTGTTTTTGCATGTATAGGAGAGAACTTGGTTACAGGATCTCCCTCTATAAGCAATTCTCCATCATCAGGAGTGTATGCTCCCGCAAGAATTTTCATCAATGTGGATTTCCCTGCTCCGTTCTCTCCTAAGAGGACATGAACTTCACCCTTTTTCAAGTCAAAATTCACATCATCCAGCGCTCTGACTCCAGGGAAAACTTTTGTAATATGCTTCATCTCAAGAAGCGTTTTTTCTTTATCCATATCTCAGCACCTAAATATTTGGGACAGCCTAAAACTGTCCCAAATAACGTTTTAAGAATTTATCTGTTCTTAAGAGCCTCTGGTCTCTCGTCTGCAGCAACAATATTGCTCTTGTCTACAATAGTGACTTCGCAAGCAATGTAACGGGGAACTTCTTCTCCGTTAAGAGCCTTAATTGCAGCAACGACAGAAAGATATGCCTGGTCATAAACATTTTGAGAAACAGTAAATGCTTCGTCTCCATTCATAACAGCATTAAACTGTGGCTCCTGAACATCAAAACCGGTTACAAGAACTTTGCCACTCATGCCGGCAGCTTTAACAGCCTCTGCAGCACCTTCTGCCTGGTTTCCACCAACAGCAACAGCAGCAGCAAACTTGTCGCCCCATTTTGTGATGTAGTCTTCAGTAACTCTACGACCTTCATCAAACAGCCAGTTAGTAACTGCAGATTCAACAACGATATTGGGATATTCATTCTTTAAGACTTCCATTGCAGCTTTAATGCGCAAATCCGATGTTGACTGTCCGGGAACACCTTCCATAAGAAGAACGTTTCCCTTTCCGCCAATACGCTCTGCAACTTCTCTTGCAATAATACGTCCGGCTTCTTCATTGTCGATACCAACATATGTCAAATAATCAAGATCGCTTGGACCCATTGTGTTGTCATAGATAACAGGGATTCCGGCATTAATTAAGTCCTTAACAGGACCACGAACAGCCTCAGTATTAGCCGGAGCAAGAATAACAGCATCAACACCTGAAGTAATCAAGTCTTCAAGAATTCTCTTTTGCTCTTCAACGTTATCGGCTTTGGAAGGAGTATAAGCAACAACATTAACACCAAGAGCCTCACCGGCTTTCTTTGCAGCAATAATATGAGATTCCCATACTGAGATTGCAGCACTCTTGACAACTACAGCTATTGTATACTTTCTAGCCGGAGTTACTGTTCTACCAAAATCTTCAGCCTTTACCATGCCGTCTGTACCTCTCATGGTTATAGCTGAGTCTTTCTCACCCTGACCCTGTGCAAATACAGCAGAAAAAGCCATAAGCACAACCAAAATGACAGTTACAATTCTCTTCATTTTGTATTTTCTCCTTTTTTTTGAAGTCGTTGAACTTCTTGTATCTAGAGAAACTTTCAAAACTGTACTCAAGAAACTCAAGACAGTTTTGAAAGTCTTTCTTTAATTAATAGTGGATATACTGCTTCATTGACCTGAATACATCCATCAATTCCTGTGGGATTGGCTTATTCCAGCATGAAAGTCCATCTTCAAGTTGCTTTGGAGTATCAAACGAAGCAATAGGGGTTGTTGGGATATCCTTATCACTTAAAACAAACATCAAAGACAAATCCATCAATGAATAATCCTTTTTGTCTTCAACTGCACAACCAATGTCATAAATCACATCGTTTATTACATTTTGATAAACATCAGTTACTGAAGCCGGGAGGTTTTCGCCATTTCTTCTTCTTGTGAAATACCCTTTTGCAATGGACATGAAGGCCATGGCATTCATTTTTTCCTGAGCCATGTAATTATGTGTTTCTTTGTCCATACAAACGAGAGTTTTATCTTTCATGCCATAGAAGTTGACATCGGCAAGAGATATCAAAAGCTGATTACAGACAAAGCCTTTGCTTCCTTTTCTTCTTGCATAACCTGCAGCTTCTTTAATTCTGTTTAAGCTCCAGTTTGAACATCCGTAATACCTGATTTTGCCGGCTTTCACAGCATCATCCAAAGTATCAATTATCTCAGCTACAGGAACCTGCGGGTCATCTCTGTGCAAAAAATAAAGATCAATATAATTGGTGTTCAAATAAGAAAGAGATTCATCCAAATCTTTTACAATATCAGAAGCATGAACTCTGGAAATATTCATAGCTGTCCATTTTGGATGAGCTCCTTTTGTACAAAGGACAACTTTGTCTCTGTTTCCTGTTTCTTTGAACCACTGACCAATAATTTTTTCAGACGGAGAAGTCTTGCCTTCTGCCCAATCTCCATAGACATGGGCTGTATCAATGAAATTTCCACCCAAATCCAAATACTGGCTTAACTGATATTTGCTTTGTTTCTCATCCATCAAAGAACCGTAATTGACAGTTCCCAAACAAATTGGAGAGACCTTCAAATCAGTATTATTAAACTGTTTCAATTCCATAACATTACCTCAACTTTCCTAAACATTACCTTTTAAGAACTTCTTTCATGTAAATTGGAAGATAGACCTCTTGGTCACGCATAACACAACCTGTAACGGTATGGGCCTTTTGAATGAGGTCATAACACTTATCGCAAAGCATACAGCACTTATCTCTGTGCATTACATTCTCATTCATAATGTCATTAGCAAAGTTTGGATATGCAAATCCCTGACGTCCAAATCCGCCAATATCAAACCAACCGTCTTTAACACCGCCGGCAGCAACATTACCGCCAAACTGTTCAAGCCAAGAAAGACCGGTACATACAAAAATTCCTCCCGGAACCTGTGCCTTAATGTCACGAGTAGCCTTTAGAAGGTCATAAACTCCCTTGTATGGGTCTATTTCTGCTTCCGGACCATCTTCATGTTCTGCAAGACACCCTCTTCCATAAGGCTGGTACCTTGGCATCATTGTTGACAAGTCAATAAGTTTGACACCACGTTCAACCAACATATTGCAAAGTTTGACAGGCTCTGTAATATCCGGGGCCATTACGCCCTCTTCTTTAACCATTCCCCAGCCATAAGGATAAGGAATGCAGTCATAAGCATTCAGACGCACACAAATATCAATACTGTCCCCAAGCTTCTTTCTGATTCCGTCAATGATGTCAAACAAAGCACGGGTTCTATTCTCAAAACTTCCACCAAATTTACCCGGGCGAGTAAAAGCAGAAAGCAACTCTCTCAGGATATATTCATGACAAACTTTAACATCAACAGAATCAAAACCGGCCTCTTTTGCATAAACTGCTGCATCAATGAAATTTTGGATAATTTCCTCAATTTTCTCGTCAGTTGCAACAACTATATTTCCTGTATTTCCATCAATAGAGCAATGTGAGTCTGCATAAGGATTGCGGACAACTACCAAAGGAGTAGACTCCCATTTCTTATTATTGGATCTTCTTCCGGAATGTGTAAGCTGAACAACGTTGTAAGGTTTTCTTCCAAGCTTATTTATTGCGTGTTCATTGCTTTCTTTAACAAGACGTCCGATTTCTTTGACAGTATTATCTGCAAACTGCATTTGCAATGGGTTGCATCTGCCATCTTCACTAACCGCAATTGATTCGTACCAAAGAAGACCGGAACCACCCTCTGCATATCTTCTATAACGCCTGAAAATCAAATCAGACGGGGCACCAATATCTGTTCCATCAAAACCCTCAAGCGGTTGGATACACAGTCTATTAGGAATAATTTTTCCATCAAGGTTAATTGGTTCCTTCAGAATTGACATATCTTCAGATACGGGAAACTCGAGCCCTGCATTGTCCATAGTAGACTTAAAATCAGCAACAGTATCGAATTTTCTAAAATTAAAAGGTTTAAGTACTTTTTTCACAAAACCCTCCTCAAGCTCTTTGACTAATTAGATTATTGCACAGTTTTCTGAGATTGCAAGGATTTTATAAAAAATTTTTCATTTATTATTAAAAATTTTCAACATTGAATATTTGACAAAACTCTGTATCCCTTTATTATAAGAAGATAACGAGGTAGGGATGACGAACGAAACACTGAGTAAAGTAGCATACAAGGAACTCAAAAAACAAATTTTGGCCGGAGTTTACAAACCGGGTGAAAGACTTTTGCTTGATACAGTCTCAAAAGCATTAAATATAAGCATGACACCGTTAAAGGATGCTTTCAGTAAACTCGAATATGACGGACTGGTTGAAACCATCCCCAGAAAAGGCGCTTTTGTCACAAAATTAAACAAATCCGATTTCCAGGATTTCATAGAAATCAGAATTGCTCTTGAAACTTTTGCTATTGAGCTATTCTATAAAAAAGGAAACCACAATATTGTAGGAATCCAAGAGTTGGAAGAAATCAACAGAAATGTTGCAAAGACAATAGAAGAAGAGGATAAAACCGGCTTCATACTTGCAGACATGGAATTTCATCAAAAGATGGTCTCACTTGCCGGAAACAGCAGACTCACAGACATGTTCTCCCGCTTCCCTCTCAGCAATTTCATTGTTCTAATGGGTAATGAGATGACAAAAGAAGAAGGGCATAAGGTTATTTCCCAGCATGAAGCAATTATACAATCACTTAAGAATATGAATAATTTAGAGGAGACCAAGCAATATGTTTTTGACAATATCACCGGCCTCCACGAAAAACTTAACTTTGATTTTCAATAGCCTTTTGACCATAATACGCATCAGGTCCATGTTTTCTCATGTAATGCTTGTCCAAAACGTAGGAGTCTATTGTTGCATTGGGCTCTAACATAAGCGTTTTCAGAGCCATTTTAGCGACATTTTCAAGAACAACTGCATGATACACGGAGTCTTTCGCATCTTTTCCCCATGTAAAAGGTCCGTGGTTTTTGACAAGAATTGCCGGAATACTCATTGGCTCATATCCAAGCTTCCCTATAGTCTCAATGATTGCTTTCCCGGTATTCTTTTCATATTCAGAGAAAACTTCTTCTTTTGAAAGAGCCCTCGTCACAGGAACATCTCCATAAAAATAATCTGCATGAGTAGTTCCAAAGGCCTTCACAGGACGTCCTGCCTGAGCAAAGGCCACAGCATTCACAGAATGAGTGTGTGTTATTCCTCCAATAGACGGAAATCTTTTATATAACTCCAAGTGAGTTGGAGTATCAGATGACGGTCTATAGCTACCTTCAATAACATTTCCCTCCAAATCTACAACGACCATATCAGAAGGTTTCATTGTATCGTAGTCAACTCCACTTGGCTTTATAACAACCAAATTGGTTTGCCTGTCAATCTCACTGCAATTTCCCCATGTATAGATAACCAGCCCTTTGGCAACAAGATCCAAGTTTGCCTCAAAAACTCTCTGTTTTAATAATTCAAGCATTGACGGCCTCTAATCAGTCTCTCTTTGAAAGAACTTTTGCTTCGTAATCCTTAATCTTAAGAAGAACATCATTTCCAACAGGAATACCTTTTGTAAGGCAGTAGTAATTCCATACTTCATCATAAGGAAGATGCTTATTGTTTTCCAAAACTAAAGCTCTGGCTGTTAAATCACCACATCTTTCACATTCTTTTGCTTTTTCAATAGGTTCAAGATAAGCATTAAGTATTGCCTGTCTTGTATTTCTCATGGCAATTGTCCAGCATGCTATGCGGTTCATGGAGCCATCAAAATAATCCTGAGCAATAAAGACTTTGTCCTCGTAACCGCCATGAATAATTTCTCTCATTACGTTTCTGAGATTATCATCCCAAAGAACAACGTGGTCGCTGTCCCACCTGACACCTCTGCTTGTATGAATAAGAAGATGAGGCAAATACAAAAGAGCAGAACTTATTTTATCGCTGATATCTTCTGTTGGATGGAAATGTCCCATATCAATACAATAAGTTTTATTTCTTGTAATTGCATATCCATATGAGAACTCATGAGAAGCAACCGTATAACTTTCTATTCCAAAACCAAAAAGCTTGCTTTCAACTGAATCAATCTCATATTTTTCATCAATTTTTTCACTGAAAATTTCATCCAGGCTTTCAGCCATTCTTTCCCTATAGCGTTTTTTATCTGCAGGAATATCCTTAAAACCATCAGGCATCCAAAAATTAACAACAGAAGGAGTTCCTAACGCTTTTCCGAACGACTCTCCAATCTTTCTACAGGATTTTCCGTGCTCAATCCAATATTTTCTGACATTTTCATTTTCACTTGTTAATGTGAAGTTGCCGTCCATTTTATCAGAAGAAAAATATGTTGGGTTGAAGTCCAGTCCAATCTTATGTTCTTTTGCCCAGTCAATCCAGGTCTTGAAATTAGCAGCTGTATAATTATTTCTTTCCTGGCCTTTTTCAATGTTCTCTGCATAATTTGAATGAAGATTAAATCTTGTTGTTCCCGGGAACATTCCAAAAGTAAAATCAATGTCGGCCCTGAGCTCTTCAGGCGTTCTTGGACACCCCGGATAGTCTCCTGTAACAGCTATTCCGCCTGTCAAATCTCCCTTGCTTTCAAATCCATGGAAGCTATCACCTTGCCAGCAATGCATTGAAATTGGAATAGAATCAGCTTTTTCAATCATTTTGTCGGTATCAATACCAAATTCTGCAAACTGCTGTTTTGCAAGTTCATATTGTTTTTCAATTAACAATTCTTTTCCCATAATTGACCTCTCTGTTT
>CAVGEF010000086.1:0-2587 GCA_963628205.1 Bacteroidaceae bacterium | reverse complement strand
CCAATAAACTGATTAATGAACCAAGAAATAATAAACCTGTCGAATAGATTAAACTGGAATGCAAACCAATTGTGGCTGCAACGACAGTTACCAAGTACGGAATTATCAGCCTTCCTATACTTCCGAAAAACAAATAGAAAAATGATACAAATGAAGTATTGTGAGGATACCACCCTGTTACTTCAACAATAAAGCAAGGAATGGTGGCACCTGCGAACAAACCGCAAAGCAAGACCAAGACAAAAGCAAAAATTGCATTATTGGCACACAATGCTAAAAGTTGAAATATTCCGGAAATTCCCATACCGGCAATGCACATTTTCAAAGGACTGAAACCTTTGTCAATGATAAAACCTGCCACAAAACGCATTATAGCTATACCACTCCAAAAACAAAGTGTTGTTGCCGATGCAATGGTTTCATACGATGCAAATTTTTCTTCCATGTACAAAGGAAACCAATTTGAACAAGTTTGTTGGCTTGTCATGTATAGCATCAATGCAAAGCAATACAGAAGAAACCATTTGTCAGAAAGTATTTCTTTTATCTTGAAAGTGTTTCCGTTAAAGGTGTTTATGTCAGCTGAATTTTCTTCCTTTTTTGTTTTGCCGCCAAAACCATCCTTAGGCTGTCCTTTCTGAGGTATGACCTTGTCTTGGTCTATGGCCTTATTGGGGTCCGTGGCCTTATTTTGGTCTAAGGCCTTATCTTGGCTATTTCTATTTCTCATTTGAAAGAACAGTGCTAAAGCAAAGAAAAATAAAATAATTATTCCAACAGCGCCATAGCCCTTAAACCAGTTTTCATTCTTAAAAGGCAAAACCAAATACCCGCAACTTAAAGCACCAAGGCTATAAGTAAAATGAAGCAACGGAATGTATTTTCCTCTTTTGTCTTTGAAATAATCTGAAAGATATGCATTAGAGCCACTGTCTAAGAAAAATCCGCCAAAGCCAAAAACAGCATAAAAAAGGAGCATGAGGCCCCATACAGGGTTAAAGAAAAACAAAAGCAAAGCAAACGAAGCAATACCCATGCCAAGCATTAAGACCTGCTTGCTTGTAAATTTTTTTGATAGAAAAGTAGAAAACAAAATACCTGAGACAGCCCCCACTTGAAGAAAACTCTGCATGAGCCCAGCTTCATTTATTGCAAGAGATTTTGAAATCATAATCTCAGAAGCAAGAGTACCAAAAATGTTGTATCCAACTGAGTAAAAGAAAAAGACTAAGTAGACAATCAGCACAGGCATACAATTCGTCCTCAAAAAATTTGTCTCAAAAATTTGTCCTTAGAGAGAGTATATCCTATATTTTATAAAAAATAAAATATATTTTGAAAAATTTTACCCGGCGCAGAGAAGGCGGGCAGAGAGGCTCTGTTGTGAGCCGTGTTGCCAGCAAAATTGCAACCTGTATTACGGTCCCCAGAGAGGCCCATATTGCTCGCTTTTGCTAATTAAATAAGGCTAATTAAATAAGGTGAATAAATAAGGCCTTAGTGAAACCTCAAAACCTTTTTGCCATACTCTGTAAATAAGCAAAAAGTGCAATTTCAAGATAAAAACATTTTTGAGCAAGAGACTCTTTGGTCAAGAGCTAAAAAGATGGCCTGTCGCCGGATAAGGGGGAGAAAACAAGTTCCATTATTGGGGACTCCAAACGACAGACCAATTGGGAAGGGAAAAACTTTTATTACCTGCCAAATCGCTTTGGTCCAAGGTACAATTTAATTACTGCAACTTTTTAAGTTGCTTTTGCTCTAACAAAGTTCTCACAAGATTACTTATAAAAGTTTTGCAAAAATGTGAAAACCTCAAAACTGATTTCACTTTGCGCTTTCCGGGTTAGACGGCGCTGTGCAAGAACTCTCAACGGTAGGAGGTTCTGTGTTGTTCACAACGTTAACACTTTCTTGTGAATTTTGTATTTGAGATTGTTCCGGCGTTGCAGCTGAAGTGCACATAGCATAGTTATTTGCTTTCTTACTTTTCATACAATTTGAATTATGAGGGCGCACAACGGCAGACAGAATAAACATTAGAATGCCACCAATAAAAAGGAATCCGCCTAAAAGAACGAAAAACAGACCGTGGATAATACTATTTAATGACAAACTGTAAGAAATTTGCATAAAGCTATAACCATTTCCAACCTTTGAGTACACTTGAGTTGTGTTGACAGAAAGGAAACCTAAAACAAATAAAGCAATCGATGATGCTACCAAAATTATTGCTACGATAAAACTTGCCATAGATGTCTTTTTCATAGAAGAAATCCTCCATGTCTCTTAAATCATCTTGAATATACAGCAACCCATAACCCAATAGAATAAAAATGGCGCAAACAACATTTTTCTTCACAAAACTTTTTGAGAAGTTGTTCAATCTACCTTCATAAAGTTTGCTAATTGAAAAAGTAAATGCAACAGTAAGCCGTCCAAAGATGAAGTTGCATTTTACTTTTTCAATTGGCCTATACCGCTTAATTTTTAATTCTCGCATTTTAAGCGTGGTTTTGTTACCTCCCAATTAGTAGTATTAGCTCCTTGAATCTTGCTAGCTATCCAAATTTGTGAATGAAAATGC
>CAVGEF010000085.1:0-7680 GCA_963628205.1 Bacteroidaceae bacterium | reverse complement strand
GCTTATGCCGGCACCTTTAAGACCAAGTTTTAAGAATTCACAAAAATTCTCTTCTGTAATACCGGCTGTAGCAATTATTGCAACATGGCTAATAGGAGCAAGAATATCCTTAACATACTTAAGGCCCAAAGTTGCTGCAGGAAACAGCTTAACAAGGTCTGCACCATTGTCATGAGCTTGAAGAATCTCACTTGGAGTCATAGCCCCGGGAATAGAAACCAGTCCAAGCTCTTTAGTGTATTTAATAACATCCACATTGGTATTTGGAGAAATAATATAACTTGCACCTGCATCATAAGCAGCTTTAACTTGCTCTTTTGTAAGAACAGTACCTGCTCCGGCATAAAAATCACAGCCGGCAAATTCTTTATTCAACATAGAAATAGCATCAGAAGTCTTTGCAATACAGCAAGAATCCTTTTGGTCAAAAGTAACTTCCATAAATCTAATACCACCATCATACAAGGCATGAGCAAGAAGCCTTAAATCTTCACCGTACGTTCCACGTACAATTGTAATAATCTTCTTCTCAAGAATTAAAGGCAAAACTTTCTTACAATCACAATTATTTGCTTTCATAGCAAACCTCCTACTTTGTCATATCGCTTGGCGTATAGCCGCAAACTTGTCTGAAAACATAAGAAAAACGTTTATAACTTGAAAAACCTACCTGCTCTGCAACTTCGTAATATTTCATACTGCTATTTGTCTTTAAGATTTGTTTTGCAACTTCAATTCTATGGCGTTGCAAAATATCTAAGAACGAGGAGCCTGTTACAGCCTTGATTTTACGGCTTAGATAACCGCTACTGAGACCAATATCATTTGCAATATCATCAAGACTCAAATGTTTTTGATAATCTCTTTTTATAACATCAAGAACCTGTTTTACATATTCATCGCCAATTGAAACGTAAAGCTTTTCTATTGAATACACATCTTTATGTCTGTAAGAAGCAAGTTCTTCTCTTTCTTCAATTTTTTTCTTTGCTTTGCGTACAGCTTCGCAAAGTTTTTCTTCATCTATGGGCTTTAAGATGTAATCAACAACAGAAAGCCCAATAGCACGTTTAACATATTCAAATTGACTGAAACCGGTAATTATTATTCCTTCAAAAGGATGGCTTAATTTATCACTGCTTGCAGCTTTTTCCAGCATTTGAATACCGTCAATACCAGGCAAATGGATGTCAGTTATCACAATGTCCGGAGAAAGAGCAAATATTTTACTCAAACCTTCTTCTCCTGAAGAAGCCTGTCCGCAAACTTCACATCCAATTTTGTCCCAGTCAAAAGTATTGCACAAAGAAAGCCTGATAATTTCCTGGTCTTCAACAATTAAGACTTTACATGTCATAGAAAAAGCCCTCCCAAAGAACCATTCTTACTTTCAGTAGAAGAAGCGGTTGAAGATGAAGAAAGTACAGCAGAATTCAACGGAAATACAACAGTCACGCACGTACCGGTCTCATGACAATTCGATGCAATTGAAAGTCCGGCGCTCTCTCCATATAAAAGCTTCAATCTTCTATGCACATTATAAAGTCCAAAATACTTACTTGGAGTCTCTGAGCTTTCAAGAACATTCATAATATCGTCAAGCTTGGCCTTTTCAATACCAACGCCATTATCCCTGACAGTAACGTTCAAGTGGCCGTCTTTTACATAAGCACTTAGCTTACATTCACAGCAAAAGTCCACAGGTTTTGCATACTTTATTGCATTTTCAACCAACGGCTGAATACAAAGCTTTGGTACAGGAACTTCCAAAGCCTCGTCTGATACATCAATTGAATAAGAGAACGTATTTGGACTGCTCATTTTATTCATTGAAAGATAACTTTCTATGTAATGCAAATCATCTTTTAGAGGCACAAATTGAGCACTTGCATCTATACTGTAACGCAACAAATTTGAAAAATCCAAAATCATCCTGTTTGCAGCAACAGGGTCTACTTTTATATAACAGCGTATTATCTCCAAAGTATTGAAAATAAAATGCGGATTGAATTGAGACTCAAGCTGTTTGATCTCGGCACGTTCACGCATTGAAGCTTCCAGTCTATTTGATTGCGCTAAATCTCTAATATCCTGCAACAGCTCACTATAAGAGGCCTCAAGACTTCTGAACTTACTTCCAAGTGGCACAACAGGAGAATACAAACCATTCTCTTTCATTCTTTTTATACTTGCAATAAGCCCATCTATGGAGGAAGTTTCTTCGTACAAAACACGCCCGCTTACACCACTTATTGCACAGACCGATATTAAAAGTACAACACCGGATGCAATACTTGTTATAAGAATTGCTTTCGACAAAGTCCCGGCTTTTATAATAATGAAGACCAAAGAGTCCATACTTTCCAAAAATTCAGAGGCAATATAGCACTTTTGATCACCTATTGATACAAGACCTGTCTTACCTCTATATTGAGTTTTCAACTTGGAATATTGGTCAATGTATTCGTTTTTTGAAGAAACCAAAGTTGTAAAAAACGAATTGGTAACAACAATATCCCCCATTTCTCCGGTTGATATATACTCAAGAATTTGAGACGGACTTAATTCAAAAACAAAATATCCAATAATTTCTTCATTACGCACAATAGCTTGCCCAACAGAAAGAACCATGGAAGAAGTGCGGGCATTTCCAATTTGGCTCAGCATTTTAGACGGTTCATCCGGATTATTTTGAAGTCGTGCCATAAAGCCCGTATTGTACGGAGGCGAAGCAAGTAAATAACTGGATAAAATTGTCGAACTTCCAAGAATTAAAGAACCATTGGAATCCAAAAGAAAAAAGTGTGCAGAAATATCCTGAGCGTTTATAAATTCATACACACGCTCAGAAAACGCATTACCGTAGATTTGACCTGCTATGAGCTTTTCCAAAGAATGGTCATTTACAATAGTATCAAGACGTTCTTCGTAGGAGGATACTATTTTTTCAAATTTTCGTGCAGCGCTCTTACACTCTGCCTTTGCACTATAGCTTATAGAAAAGCCATAAAAGAGGACAATTACGGCAAGAATTAGAAAATATGACAGTAAGACCGGAATAATCACATATTTTCCAACAATTCTTCTGACATCATTTGAAAATGTCAAAGCCGTTTTTCGTCCTCTTTGTTGCACAATTGCAAATCCTCATTCAGCAAGATTTCCTCTTATAAGGAGAACTCTTTCTTTCTTGTAGAAATAAGGAATACTATCATTGAAATTGCCGTAGAAAGCATAAGAACCGATGCTATAGCAGCAGCATTTCCATAGTTTCCTCTGGTAACTTGCTCATAAACAGCAACAGACAACGTCTTTGTTCTTCCGGTGTATAGAATAAGCGATGCACTCAGCTCATTTATAACAGTTACCCAACTTAGTATTGCTCCGGTAAGAACACCGGATAACATTAATCTGAATGTTACCTTAAAAAAGGCTTTTTGAGGAGACGAACCAAGACTTATGGCAGCTTCTTCTGTATTTGGACTTATTTGATACAAAATAGCAACACTGGAACGCAGCGTATGAGGTAAACGTCTTATGATAAAAGCAATAATGATAATTGCGGCAGTTCCGCTTAAAACCAAAGGCTTTTTGTTAAAACAAAGAAGCAACATAATACCCAAAATTGAGCCTGAGATAATATAAGGGAATACTGTAACAATATCCAAAGTTGAAGTAAGAGCATTTCTTTTGCGTACAGAAAGATACGCGACAAACACAGCAATTATTACAATAAATGCTATAGCAATGATGCCGTAAGAATAAGTATGAGCAGCACTTTTAATGATTGTTGATTTCATTTTTGAGAAGCTCTCAAGGGAGAACGAAGAAAGAAACCTCGTACCTTGTGTTTTAAGAAATGCCGTATAAATGACAGTAAATTGAGGAATTACAGATATTCCAACCAAAAGATAAGAATAAATGTATGCAAGAAAGCCCTTAACACCTGTTATTTTTTTAGGAACAATCCTTTTAACAGAGCGCATTCTAAATGATTTTTTGTTAATGATAAACTTTTGAATGAAGTACAAAACAGCAGTAAGAGTTACCATGATTAAAGCAATGGCTGCTGCAAAGTTTGCATCACTTCCGTTTTCACCCATAAATGCACGATAAATAAGAACAGGAAGAACTCTATAACCTTCTCCAATTAGCATTGCTGTTCCAAAGTCGGCAATGGAGGACATAAAGACCATAAGAGCTGCTGCAAGTATTGTAGGAAGAACCAACGGAACTATCATTTTTATAATATTTCTCATTGGACTGCATCCAAGACTGCGTGAAGCTTCCAAAAGAGAAGTATCAATTTTCTTCATTGCTCCGGACACATACAAATAAATATTTGAATACATTTTTAGAACAAGAACAAGAATAATACCTCCAAGGCCATATATGGTAGGCATGGAAATGCCCATTGTATTTGCAAAAAACTGAGTTACAAGACCACTTCTTCCCAACAGAATGACCCATGAATATGCACCAATGAATGAAGGTGACATCATTGAGAATATAATGAGAACCTGTAAGAATTTCTTACCTTTGATTTCATAGAAAGTAAGAATATAAGCAAGTAAAGTCCCAAGTACTACAGTAATTAAAGTTACACCAACACCAATGGCCAGGGAATGCCATATAGCATTTGTATAATACTTTTTGCTAAAGAAAGTCTTAAAATTGTTTAATGTCCAAGCCCCTGTTTCTGCATCTTTGAAACCGGAAATCAAAAGCTTGAATAATGGGTAAACAAGAAAAAGAGCAAATAGAACAAAAACAACAAGAGTAACAATACTCCAAAAGTTTATACCTTGTATCCAAGAGTAAAACCTGTCCTTGAAACTTGAATTTTTCAATGAAACTGCACTACTCTTCATGTTTAGTTCCCTCTATTAACGATACCCCGGTTGCCGCATCAAATACATTAATTTTATGTGGATATACCTCAAATGAGACATCGTCATCAACTTCAAGAAGTTTTGTAGCTGTTCCCAAATCCTGAGAAATCTCAAAGAGCTCTTCACTTTCAAAATCACCTTCAAAACGCTCCACATCATTGAGCTCTACAAAGTAAAGGATATATTTACCAAGATATGTTGATTTGCAAATATGAGCCTTAAAACCGCACGAAGGATCTTTGCTCACACAAAATTCCTCAGGGCGTATACCAACAACAACGTCACACTCCGGGACATTGGCCTTAATATTGCTCATTTCTACGCTGTATCCGTTTCCAAAGTCCAAAGTGCGGACACCGCTTGTGCCCTTAAGTTTGGCCTTTACAAAACCCGAGTGGCCTATGAAATCGGCAACAAAGAGGTTGTAAGGACGGGTGTATATCGTATGCGGAGATGCAATTTGCTGGATTTCACCCTTGTTCATAACGGCAATGCGGTCAGAAATGGCAAGAGCTTCTTCCTGGTCGTGAGTTACGTATACTGTGGTAATGCCAATCTCTTTTTGAATGTCTCTTATAACGCCTCTCATCTCAACACGAAGTTTTGCATCCAAGTTACACAAAGGCTCATCCATAAGAAGGACATCGGGGTGAATGGCTATGGCACGAGCCAATGCTACACGCTGTTGCTGACCTCCTGAAAGATTCTCAGGAAGACGGTCCCTGTAAATATCAATCTTTGTGAGTTTCATTATGGATTCAACTCGTGCATTGGCCTCTTCTTTTGGAACTTTGTGCTCTTTTAGGCCATATCGAATATTCTGTTCAACGGTAAGGTGCGGAAAAATTGCATAATCTTGGAAAACCATGCCAATATTTCTTTTGTGTGCCGGAATGTTATTGATAACCTTTCCGCTAAAACTGATTGTTCCGCCTTCAATAGAATTAAAACCGGCAATCATTCTAAGTAATGTTGTTTTTCCACAGCCACTTGGCCCCAGTAAGGTAAAAAGCTCGCTGTTGTGAATTTCAGCAGAAAGATCCGGAATAATTGTAAGGTTGCCATACCTTTTAACAGAATGCTCGATAATAATATCCTTGCTCATTACAAACTCCACAGGTAAAGATTATTTGATTGAGATTTTTGAAAAACTGCATTAACTTTGAAAAATTGCATTTGCAAAGCTCCTTATGCAAAAACCTCTCTTATTTGTAAAATTTTCAAGCTTTTAAGATGAGCTTTCACAGTCAAGCCATGAAAGCCCACCTCTTAAAAACTACTTTGCAAAATCAGTTTGCAACAGATGTCCAAATATCCATGAACTTGCTAAGCCATGCTTTCTTGTTAGTTGATGCCAAAACACTGTCGCCCTCTGTAAGAGTAATAGAAGCAGTATCAGGAAGAGCATCAGAGAATGCAAGGTCAGATCTGATACCACGAATATTCAACTGGTCGCAGAACAGCTGTTGAATATCAAGACTTGTAAGGAAGTCAACAAACTTCTTTGCATTAGCTTCGTTCTTAGCACCGTTTACGATTGCAACAGTCGTGCACTCGCCGTAAGCACCCTCTTCACAGTAAACAATCTTTACAGGATAACCATCCTTAACAGCTTGGAATGAAACTTCTTCGTAAGTACAGCCAACAGCATACTCGCCGTCGCAAACACCTTTCCAAACTGCAGAAGAACTGTTAAGAAGCTTTCCGTCAAGGTTTTTGGCAAATTCTGTAACATAAGCCCAAGCAGCATTGGACTCCGGGTCATAGTTTGTACCCATGTCAAACAACATATTGGAAAGCTGACCAAATCCCGATGACGAAGCAGAAGGATCAACCATTGAAATCTTGCCCTTAAGTGCCGGGTTAAGAAGGCTTGCATAACCTGTTACATCAATGCCGGCAGTGAGGTTTGTGTTAACCAAAAGACAGCGCAAGGCAATACCGTAAGGAGTATAATAGTCACCCTCTACTCTGTATGGCTCATAAATATTGTCATAGTTGACCGTTCTGTAAGGCATGAACAGGCTCTTGTCATAAGCCTGAATTGAAGAAAGAGCAGCACCCCAAATTACATCTGCAAGAGGATTATCTTTCTCAGATTCAATTCTCTTGAGAAGCTCGCCAACACCGGCTGTAACAAGTTCAACTTCAATACCTGTTTCTTCTTCAAATTGAGAAATGACAGGCTCAATCGTTTTCTCGGAAACAGTCGTATAAACTGTCAATTTCTTACTCTCTTCGCCCTTAGCTTCCTGTGCTCCTTGTGCAAAAACGCATGTACCAACAAGAGCAACAAGAACCAAAACAGATAAAATTCTTTTCATGTGTCCTCCTGAACCGGCCCCCGAATATCACCATTTACAAGGCATCCCATATTCTAAAAGACCGATATTCTTGTTTTACAACTTCATGCTAACACCCTTTTTTTGAGCAATATATCCTCAAAAACAACCTTTATTATCCCGTTTTTTGACATTTTAAGCTTCAAAAAGCTCTATTGCGAAAAAAGAAATTGCCTTTAGACTTAAAACAAAACCTTAAAACAAAACATATAGATGGGGATTTGCCAACACCTTTAAGTGGGATTACGTATACTCGTTTTATCTATAATTTGTCTTGCAAACAGGAAATGATGTAATAAAATACGATTTCTTAAAGAAATTCCTACAAGAGCATCAAGAGCATAAAAAGCATAAAAACTGACATTCTATTTACAGAAACAGCCAAATTCAGTACATTACTTTTGCATGCCAAAATAGCTCAGGGGTAGAGCAGCTCACTCGTAATG
>CAVGEF010000084.1:0-6134 GCA_963628205.1 Bacteroidaceae bacterium | reverse complement strand
GTACATTTATAACGTACTCTTTAAGACCTTTCGCATTAAAGCCTTCTTGAGAGACTGCATCTGACACGAACACAAGAGACCACTTGCCGTTAAGACAATAGAAACTTTCTCTTTCCATTTGAGGACGCGGATATTCACTTAAAGGATTTTTTTCACTTAAAGAACATTTGACATTATTAGAATTATCTTGTGCCATAAAGCCTCTCTTATAAAATATTGCTTTGCAACAATAACAGCTCAACAACGCAATAATACCACAATATTGCAAGAAACACGCATTTTAGTCGATAATTGAAAGTAAGATTGCAAACAAGATTGCAATACAGTCCAAAACCATTTATAAACAAGGAAAACCTTAATGCGCGTATTTCTTTTACCATCAAACTTTACCGGAGAAAGTACAATAGAAATCACAGGAAAAGAATACAATTATCTTGTTAACGCATTACGACTAAAACAAGGCCAAAAACTTATGGGACGAGACCGCACAGGAGCACTTTGGAACCTGACAATAGAAGAAATCAACAAAAAAAGCCTTCTTCTTGGTGCAACAAAAGCACAAACTCTCACAGAATATACAGACACACTCCCGCAGGAAAGCCCGCTTAGAACAATAATCTTATACCAATGCTTGCCCAAAGGACGCAAGGCCGATGCCATTATAAAAAAAGCAACTGAAGCCGGCGTAAAAACAATCGTTTTAGTTAAAAGTAAAAATTGCGTAGCAGATTTTACAGGAAAAGAAAGTTCAAAACTCTCCCGTTATGATGCTGTCATAAAAGAAGCAATACAGCAAAGCGGCTCAACCGTACCAACTACAGTAGAAGGGCCAATAGATATATCTCAAGTTCCAACAGATTTTCAATCAAAAGCAAATGGAAAACCATCTCTTGGCCTTATGTTACATCAATGCAAAGTACAAGAAAACCAAAAAGAACTTGTCTCGTGCATAGGCTCCTTTAAGAAAGAAACAAAAGAAGGCCTTACTGGTATTCTAGTGGGCTCTGAGGGAGGCTTTACAAATGACGAGTGTGATACATTGCTAAAAGCAGGTTTTAATGCCGTTTTACTTAAAACAAACATACTAAGATGTGAAACAGCCTCAATTTACGCAATTGGAGCTATTCAGACACTATTGGAAACTTCTTGTGTATAACTTGTGCATAACTTATTCACAGATTTAGAAAAACCTCCCTTTTCACTACATTAAAAACACTTAAAAACTTATATAAGTTCTAAATAAAAACGAAACTATGCAAAAACATCTAATTTATTATAATATAAACAAATACACACTACTACTTGTTTGATTAGTACCAAATAAGGAATGATTAGAAAAATCAATATTAAATCACTTTTTACACAAGGCTTCAACAGGTTGTGCATAACTTGTGCAATAGCGTGTGTAATTATTGGACAAATCACTTCTTTTTTCTTATAGCAGCTAAAAATAGCTAGACAATATTGCTCTTTTCAAAAATTGAGCAGGAACACTATGGCCTCCTGCTCAATTTTATCAAGACATTATTTCAGAAGTTGCGCAAAAACCCGCGCACCCTTTTTTTTGTTCTGCAAAACCCTTATAAGATTTTGCAATTTTCAGTTATTCAGTAAATACTCGTAAGCTGTCTTACAAGAGAGGTCGTATTTGACATCGGCCAATGGTCTCTCAGTTGCATCCATTTTGGCATAATACTCATTTCTGACAAGTATTTGGAGAATGCTCTCTCTAAGACCTGTTGAAGAATATTCTTTTACAAACTTTGCAACATTGGTATCGGTATAAGAAGGATTTTCTTCTACGAATTTTGTTATCTCGTCTCCGCTTAGAAGATTTGTATAGGCTTCCAATTCCTCATCTTCAACAGCCAAAGTCTCGACTTCAATATCAGGTTTTACGCCTTCTTCGTGAATTTCGTTACCGCTTGGAGGAACAAAACTTGCAATTGTAATGGAAGTATAGCCGTCACCAAAAGAAGAAATTTGTTGCATAATGCCCTTTCCAAATGTTGTGGAACCAATAAGAACAGCCCTGCCGTTATCGCGCATTGTTGCAGAAAGAATTTCAGCCGAGCTTGCAGAGCCTTCATTAATGAGAATTGCAACTTTCACACTTGAATCTACTACAGTTCCCTCGCTTGCTTTGTATATAACGTTTCTTGAGCTGTCTTTATATGAAACAGAAAGAAGTTTTTCACCGCTAATGAACATATCGGCAATTGAAAGTGTTACATCAACATCTCCGCCGGGATTATCTCTAAGGTCAATAATAAGACTCTTCATTCCCTGCTTATCTAAAGAAGTCAAAGCCTCTTGTACAGCTGTAAGAGTATTTTGAGAGAATTCAAGTATTCTAAGATATGCGATACTATCGTCTATCATCTCATATTCAACTGTTGGAACTGTGATAATCTCACGTGTAAGAGTAAGTGTAAATGAAGAATTTTTTCTCTTTATTGTTATATCAACTGTAGTGCCAACTTCACCTTTCATTTTGGCAGCACATTCGTTTGCGCTCATTTCGTCCACCGGCTCACCGTTTATATGAGTTATCATATCACCTGCCATAAAGCCCGCTTTGGAGCTTGGAGTGTTTGGGAATACTTGCGTTATATTACAATACAACGTACTTTCGTCTTCCGGATCCTGGTACTCAAGATACGTTTTTGAAAAATAAATGCCCAAACCTCCGTAGATGCCTGTAATTTGTTCTTCATACTCTTCAGAGTCATCTGCTGTAATGTAGTAAGAATATTTATCCTCCAGCGCATCAAACAAAGCGGTGGCCATTGCATCATAAACTGCATCATAATCAATGTCATAGAGATAATTCTTGTTTACATATTGGTACAATCGCTCTAAAGAAGCCATATCTCTGGAGATAATCTCAGCGCCTACTGCAGAAGAAGACTGCTGGATAACATTTCCTGATGATGAGACATTTTGATACTGTTGTTTTCTCAAAAGATTCTCAAAAATAGCCTGGTCTTCAGGGGAACCGTTTGCAAATACGACTCCTGAGAAGATTGCCGCAATTAAAAACAAAACTAACGTTCTCTTCATAGCTGAAATATACAACATTTTTTCAAATGAGTAACTTCAAAAGCCTTGCAAATAATTATAATCGTCACATAAAAAACATATTTTTGAACTTTTCGCAACTTTCTTCCAAAAGCGTATTTTTTGGCTCTTTTTTATCATTCTTTTATTATCCCGTTTTCAGTTTCCTTTATTCACGCTTTTTAAGTAATGTGCTAAAATTCAGCCATGTTGAACTATGTGGATTTCCCCAAATGGATTTCTCCGTTTGTGTTTCCATCCCTGCCGGTGAGATGGTATGCAGTAATGTATCTTTTGGCTTTTGTAACTTGCTATGTCCTTTTCAGACAACAATGCAAAAAAGGAGCCTTGAATTATATGGATTCAGACACCTCTTTGACCCTTTTTTGCTATACAATTGGCTTTCTTTTACTGGGCGCAAGACTTTTTTCCACATTGCTGTATGACGGCTCCTGGTATTATTGGACACATCCGTGGATGATTTTTTGGCCTTTCAGAAACGGACATTTCATTGGCCTGCCGGGCATGAGCTATCACGGAGGTGTAATTGGCGCAGTCTTTGGAGGATGGCTTTTTGCACGCAAATATCATTATAGATTTTTAGATTTAGCCGATACCGTTATAGCAGGCATTCCGTTGGGCTACACATTTGGAAGACTTGGCAACTTTATCAACGGAGAGCTTTGGGGCAGAGTTACAGGCACCTCTTATGGAATGATTTTCCCAAATGCTACATCTTTCTCAACAACAATATCCTGGGTACGGGAACTTGCAGACAACATTGGCTTAAGTTATGAACTTGGAGACATTGTCAATCTTCCCCGTCACCCCTCACAATTATATGAAGCTTTCTTTGAGGGTCTTTTTTTGTTTGCAATTTTGTGGTTTATCATAAAGCCCTTGTCTCAAAAAAAGAGAGAAAAACAAGGTCCCGGAATTATCACAGGCTCTTATTTTATAGGCTACGGCCTTATTCGTTTTATACTTGAATATTTCAGAGAACCGGACAGCCAAATTGGCTTTGTAATTAAATTAGGAAAAGAAACAGAACCTTTAGCATTGTTCAAATCATTTTTGAACATATCTTTAGGCCAAATTCTTTGTTTTTTAATGATTGTTGCCGGCATTTGTATACTTCTTTATTCAAGAAAAAGCAGCCCTGTAACATATATGAAAAAGAACAATAAGGGGAAGAATCCCCAAAGGAATAAAAAATGATAGTCGATGAAAAAGTATCTCTTTTAAGAGAGCAAATGAACAAAGCAGGATTAAGCGCTTGGTTTGTCAACGGAACAGACCCTCACAAAAGCGAGTACGTAAGTGAAAGGTGGCAAACAAGAAAATGGCTCTCAGGCTTTACGGGAAGTGCCGGAACTGTAATCATCACACAAAAGGAAGCTTTAATTTGGGTCGATTCCCGTTATTTCGTACAATGTGCAGAACAAATCAAAGGAACTTCTTTTGAAATGAGAAAAGTAGATGGCCCGGAAGCCACAAGTCCAATGAGCTTTCTTATATCAACATTCAAAAAAAGCGAGAAAGTGGGAATATCGGCCGAGACTCTAATGATTTCAGAAAAGACCAATTTTGACGAACACAATATCAACATAGTCCCTACAGACGACCTTTTGGATAAAATATGGAACGACAGACCTTCAATGCCAAAGTATCCTGTTGAAAGCATGTCGGACGAACTTTGCGGAGAATCCGTGGCAGAAAAAATTTCCCGTATAAGAGAAAAAGCCTCTTTTAATTCAGAAGATTATGTTCTTATCTCAAGCCTGGATGACATTGCCTGGATTTTGAACTTACGGGGAAATGATATTGAAGACACTCCTGTTTTCATGGCTCACCTTTTAATTGGTCCCACAACAGTCAAACTTTTCACTCCCCCAGAGCGCTTTAAGAATATAAAAACTTCTTTTGAAGTTCTTCCTTATGATGATATTGTACCGGAACTTGAAGCTTTGAAAGATTGCACAGTGAATCTTAATCCCGGAAAAATCAACATGCGTCTCAAAAATGCTTTAGACAAGGCTGTCAATGTTAAACTTTCATACAGCCGTGAATATTCTACAGATTTCAAAGCATGCAAAAACGAAACAGAACTTGACGGTATGAGAACTGCACACATCCTTGACGGTGTTGCTCTTGTTAACTTCCTTGCAATGGTCAAAAGAAATGAATTTGATTTCACGGAACTTTCAATTGCTCAAGCACTGGAAGATGAAAGAGCACTTGAAGAAGACTATCTTGGTCCTTCATTTACAACAATTGCAGGTTTTGGAGATCATGGAGCAGTTGTTCATTACAGCGCAACAGAAGACACAGACAAAGCAATTGAAGGTAACGGCCTTTTGGTTTTGGATTCCGGCGGTCAATATACATGCGGAACTACAGATATAACAAGAACACTTCTTTTTGGAAAAGCAACAAAAGAACAAAAAGAAGATTACACGTTGGTTCTCAAAGGACACCTTGCTTTGTGCTCACAAATTTTTCCAAAAGGAACAACAGGCGTTCAGCTTGACATCCTTGCTCATCAATTCTTATGGCAAAAGGGAATGAATTATTTTCATGGCACAGGTCACGGAGTTGGTTTCAGGCTTAGCGTACACGAAGGTCCTCAAAGAATTTCTGCAAACTTTGGAGCAGAAAAACCTGTGGCAATTGAAAAAGGAATGGTTATAAGTGATGAGCCGGGACTTTACAAGGAAGGAAGACACGGAATAAGAATAGAAAACCTTGTTGCCGTTGTTCCTGCAATGACTACTGAATTTGGAGAATTCTACACTTTTGAAGTTCTTACAGTATGCCCGTATGAAAGAGATTTAATTTGCAAAGATATGCTAAGTGAAGATGAAATCTCAATGATAAATGAGTACCACAGTTGGGTTTATGAAGAACTTAAAGATTTAGTAGAAGAAAGTTCTTTGGACTATTTGAAGAAAGCTACAAAGCCTTTATAATTTTGTGAAACAGTAGCGTCTTGAACAAAAAAGTATTAAAGAATTTTTTAGAGGTTTTTGCAAAATGAGCTTTATTAATACAGTTTTGTAAAAACCTAAAAGGAT
>CAVGEF010000083.1:0-12015 GCA_963628205.1 Bacteroidaceae bacterium | reverse complement strand
TGCTGACTTGAGCACTAAGATTCCCTCTCAAGACCTATTGCACGACCAATTGCCGGACTCAACGCAAGAGTTAATGCAAAAACCCTCCCAACAAAAGAGGGTTTTTATTGTAGATGGGTATGGACAAATCTACAGGTCTTATTTTGCATTCATTACAAATCCTTTGAAAGATAGAAACGGAAATAATGTATCGGCCATATTTGGATTTTTCAACATAATAATGATGTTGCTTCGTCAATACTCTCCAACGTATTTGGTTGTTGCAATGGACTCTGCCGGCAAAACTTTTCGCCATGAAATGTATGACAGTTACAAGGCAAACAGAGACAAAACGCCTGAAGACTTACATTCTCAAATTCCAATCATAGAACACATTTTGGATGAGATGAAAATTCCGCATTATGCACAAGTTGGCATGGAGGCCGATGACATTGTTGCAACACTTTGCCGTAATGCATCTGAAAACGGTATTCAATCTGTCATGGTTACAGGCGATAAAGATTTATTGCAACTTGTGAAAGAAGATGTTTTTGCACTCCGTCCACCCCGTAAAAACGAAAAAGAGTATAAACTATGTAATTCAAATGATGTACAAGAACTCTTTGGAGTTTATCCAAATCAAATTGTCGACTATTTAACTATTTTAGGTGATAGCTCTGACAATGTCCCGGGAATTGACGGAATAGGTGAAAAAGGTGCTGTAAAACTACTTACAAGCTATGGTTCTCTTAAAAATGTGTATGAACACATAGATGAACTTTCAAAAGGCATTCAACAAAAACTTGAAGCAGCTAAACCTCATTTGGAACTTTCTCATAACTTGATTACTCTCAAAGATGATTTGTTTGAAATGAAAGAAGAGGATTTTTCTTCTTATACAACACATGAAATAGACTGGAATCACGGCATTAAGCTTTTCAATGACATTGGAGCCACAAGGCTTGTACAAGTTGCTGCAAAGTTTCTTTCAAAAGACGCATCCTATGGAAATGCCCAACAAAAAAACGTCCAAAATGCAGGATTGTTTGAAACCGGTTTTGCAAACAATTTTGGTAAATTTCTTGACAACCGCCAAAAACAGGAAAAGAAGGAAGAACAGGAAGAAAATCCTGTAACAAAAGCCCAAAGAGGGCATTATGAAGCAATTACAAATTACCAAAAACTTAATGATGTTTTAGCCAATATTCCAAATGATACAGTTGTTGCTTTTGATTTGGAGACGACCAATCAAGATGATATGAAAGCTGTACCTGTAGGTTTTTCTTTTGCTTTTGAAGAAGAGAAAAGTTTTTATGTTCCTATCGTTTGTAAAGAAGGCGTTTTTATAAGTGAAGATGAAGCAAAAAGAGCTCTTTCTTCTAATTTGAAAAGATTTAGAGTAATTGGACAAAATCTAAAGTATGACTTAAAAGTTTTAAGACGCTGGGGTATAAATGACATAGTCCCTTATGCTGACACTATGATTATGGCATGGATGGATGAGTCTTCTTCTATGCGATACAACTTAGACATTTTAGCCAAAAAATACTTGGATTATGACACAATAAAATTTGAAGACGTTGTTCCCAAAGACAGTTTGTTTTCAAATGTTCCATTGAAACAAGCAACTGAATATGGAGCAGAAGACAGCGACATAACATTAAGGCTTTTTAACTTACTTTCATCTAAATTAAGAAAAGAAAATCTTTTAGATACATTTTTTAAGCTTGAAATGCCTCTTGTTAATGTTTTATGTGATATGGAGCTGGAAGGTGTCTTATTGGATTCCAACAGGCTGGATGACTTTAGAAGTGATCTTGAAAATGAAATTGAGGAAGTTCAAAGGTCAATTTTCACTCTTTGCAATAAGGAATTTAATCTTAATTCTCCAAAACAATTGCAGGATGTGCTTTTTACAGATAGAAAACTTCCTACAGGCAGAAAGACACAACAGGGTTATTCTACAGATTCTGCTGTACTTGAAGAGCTTTCTTTCTCAACAAATGACCCTGTTCCCCCTCTTCTTTTGCGCTATAGGGCACTGACAAAACTATTAAGCACTTATGTTCTTACACTGCCTACACTTATAAATACTCAAACAGGCCGTATACATACAACGTTTTCACAAACAGGCACAGCTACAGGAAGACTTTCAAGCAAAAATCCTAACTTGCAAAACATCCCAATAAGGACCAACGAGGGCAGGCGTATACGTGATGCATTTGTACCCAAGCCGGGGTGTGTTCTTATGTCTGCCGATTATTCTCAAATTGAGCTTGTGGTACTTTCTCACATTTCAGGCGATACCAATTTACGGCAGGCATTTCTATCTGGAGAAGATGTCCACAGAGCCACAGCTGCCAAGATTTTTAATGTTTTCCCTGAGATGGTGACAAGTGAGCAACGCCGTGTAGCAAAAACGATTAATTTTGGCATCATGTACGGGATGTCTGCATTCAGGCTTTCCAAAGATTTGAAAATTTCACGAGCCAATGCACTCAATTTCATTGACACGTATTTTGAAGAGTACAGCGGAGTTAAGAACTTTATTGAGAATGTAAAAATCCGGGCTAAGAAAGATGGCTTTGTGAAAACGGCTATGGGGCATATACGTTATATTCCTGAAATGAAAAGTCGCAATAAGGCTGTATTGGCAGGCGCGGAGCGAATTGCTGTAAATACCATTATCCAAGGCACGGCTGCAGAGATAATGAAACTTGCAATGATTAGCCTTTCCAATTCTATTAAAGAACGAAATCTACAGTCCAAAATGATTCTTCAAGTCCACGATGAAATGATTTTTGAAGTTCCAATCCAAGAACTTGATGAAATGAAAACTCTTGTGCGCTCTTGTATGGAAAATGCTTATAAATTGAGTGTTCCTCTAAAGGTTGGGCTTGAGACCGGCAATAGCTGGGGAGAGATGCATTAATGCTGCTTGGTATTGTTGGTAAAAGCTGCTGTGGTAAAAACTATATTTCTCAAATTATACAGGACATGGGTTTTGAAGTTTGGGATTTGGATTTGTTGTCACACGAAGCTTTGGATGCCAATATTACCAAAATAGAAGAAATTTTTGGAAAGGATGTTGTTTATTTTGAAAACGGTTCTTTTCATGTTTCAAGAAAAACATTGTCAAAAATTGTCTTTCAAAATACTCTCAAGCGCAAAGAACTGGAGAGTATTGTATATCCTTGGATTACTGAAAAAATTGCCGTTCATGAAAAAAAATTTCCAAAGAAGGTGCTCTTCTTAAATGGAGCACTGCTGTATCGGGCTAATTTAGATATCCTTTGCAAAGCTGTTATATATGTCAATGCTCCGTATGAAGTCAGGTTAAAGAGGGCGCTTTTGCGTGATGATATAGAAGAGGCTGTTTTTGAGAGTCGTGAAAGATCTCAAAATGATGTTGATTTTAGAGAAAATGAGTATAGGTGTCCTGTTTTTGTGGTAGAAAATGATTCCGGTGTGAAAAAATTGGAACTTCATCGACAAATTAAGTATATATGTGATAGAATTGGAATTACTGGTATTGAGGGAAATAAGAATCGTGAAGAAGAATAAAATCGTTCTACTTACAGTTTTAATTATGCTTGTTATCTACTGCGGTGTTGTAATTTTCATTACAAAGCCTGAGACTTTTGCTTATAGCGGTATTCTTGGGGACTACAACACTATTACAGGTACAAATAAGGCTCAGCTCATGGAAGAGGTGAGTGCTTTGATTGATGAAAAGGTTGATAATGCGGTCAATGACAATATTATTCCTTATGTAGACTCCAAAGCCTCTTTTATTGTTTCTTCTTTAGATGATGCAATTGATTCCAAAGTCAATGAGGCTTTCCAATCTCTTGAAGCTAAACTTCTTGAAGAAAAAGACTCACTTGTAAAAAACCTTATGGCTCAAATTGGTGCTTCTTCTATGGTTGATGAATCCGCTGTTGTAAATTATGTTGATCCTGCTTCCTATGTGGATTCTCTTATTCCTCAGCTTGTTCCGGCCGTTGTTGCAGAACTTGAAAAGAACTTGGATACTTATGTTCCTTATGTTGTCAAAGCTTTAATTCCGGAACTATTAACTTATGAAGATGCTCTTGTTTCTGATTTATATACCTCGTACAGGGATTCTCTTGTTGCTGATATAACTCCTGATGTCGTTCTGGGTATTATGGACAAACTGGAAGATGAAGTCGAAGTTACTGTTGTGGCAGAGCTTGAGAAAAACTTGGATTCTTATACTTCTGATGTAGTTTCTACTGTTTTACCGGAACTTGAAAAAGACTTCTTAGAGCAATATTTACCGTATATTGTAGATGCTGTTCTTAAAGCACTTCCTCAATCTTCTGATGTTGAAGTTTCTACTCCTGATGTTTCCTCTGCTGCTTCTGATGTCTCAAGTATGAGCGAGAGTGAGTATGATGCTATTAGAGAGGAGATGAGAAGGACGGAGATATCAAACATCCTCTCCCAGCTGAACTGAATTCTTGGTCTTTGTGTGGTCTGCGTTGTCACTTCAGCATGAGCCGTATAGAGAATACTGTCTCATGATTTGTTTCTAGCATTCCATCACAAATACCTGCAAATTACATTCTTGGTCTTTGAGCCGTATATCCTGTGCATCAGTGCGGACAACGCCGTATACAAACATACTGTCTCATGCTTATTGGGGGTCGTTCAGTATTCGTGTGTCGCCTGTGAGTGTTTTCATTTCCCATGAGCCAGTGGCCCCGGAGGGTTCTTTTTCTATGTATGAGCCACAAAGAGGGATTTTACCGCCACCTTGTGGGAGGTCGGCACAATAGAGAGGCATTGCAAGACCTGAAAGGCGCTGACGCAACTTTCTTTCTATTGCAAGTCCTCTCTTTAGAGGAACTCTAAAGTTTGCTGTTCCTGTGACCATGTCTCCTTGGAACAAGTAATAAGGTTTAATTCTGTTAAATAGGAGAGTGTTGCACAGTTCTTCCAAAACATCCACGTTGTCATTTACACCTTTGAGCAATACTGTTTGGTTTAATGCCATAATTCCGGCATCAACAAACAGTGATACAGCTTCAATACTTTCTTTTGTAATTTCACGAGGGTGATTAAATTGCGTAAGCAGGTAGAAAGGAGCTGTATTGTGCTTCTTTAGCATATCTATAAGATTTGCATTTATACGTGTTGGCAGAGAGACCGGATAGCGTGTACAAATTCTTATTATGAGTTTTGGACTTGCTTTTCTGAATGTTCCAATCATATAGTCAAGCTGTTTGTTACTTAAAGTTAAAGGGTCTCCTCCTGTTATGAGCATTTCTTTTATTTGGGGATGAAGTTCAAGATAAGATGCTGCGTCAAGGATATCGGTCTGCGTGGCAGGGCCCATTAAGTTGCCGGTGAAACGGCGTCTGAAGCAATGCCTGCAATACATTGGGCAAATGTCTGTTGCCAAGAATGCGACACGGTTGTTGTATCGGTGTATAAGTCGTGTTCCCCTGCTGTGCGAGACTTCTGCAAGAGGGTCGTCGTCTTCTGATTCCAAAGAGAGGTTTTCTTTTGCAGTGGGTACGACTTGCCGTCTTAGAGGGTCGTTGATATCGTTGGGATTTATGAGTGAAAGGTAGTGTGATGTAATCTTAAGCGGAACACTAATGGGACTTTCTTTCCATGTGAGCTCTTTTTCTGTGAGTTGTAAGTATTTTTTAAGTTTTTCAATAGAATCTATGGTTTCCGGTATACTCATGTTTTTCTCAAAATGACTGTCTATAAAAAAGTAGGCTGTCGCTTTCGCAACAGCCTCGCTAACGAAGACTTTTCAAAACAGGTTGTAAGGTCTTCCAATATCAAAAAATTGTCAGTTGTTGACTCTTTCCAGGTATTCTTTGGTCTCTGTATTTATGCGGATTTTCTCGCCCTGTTTGATGAAGATTGGAACTCTGACCCTAAGGCCTGTCTCTGTTGTGACATATTTTGTTGCGCCTTGAACTGTGTCGCCTTTGATGGCTTCTTCTGCTTCAGCAACAAGGAAAACAACTTTTGATGGAATTTGAATATCAAGAACATCATCTCCGTAAACTGTGCAACGATATGTTTCTCCATCTTTCATGAGGTACTGGTAATCAGGGAAGTTTGCCATTGGAACTTCAAACTGGTCATAAGTATCTACATTCATCATGTGGAAGTTTTCGCCATCGTTATACATGTACTGGAAGTCCATTGTTTCAACATTAATGTCTTCTGCATTGTCCTGGCTCTTCATTGTCTCTTGAAGAACCTGTCCTGTTGAAGGGCTCTTTAGCTTAAGTCTTACAAATGCAGAACCCTTTCCAGGGTTGACAAATTCGCGGTCAATGCAAATAAACGGCTGACCTTTGATGAGCAATGCTGTACCTTTATCAATTTGTCCAGCTTTTATCATGTCTTATCACCTCTTGTGTACAAATAGATTTATGCGAAACTCATGGTAGCACTAATCAACACGGTTAATCAATACTCGTAAAATGCATACTCAAATGGTACTTCTTGAGAAGTGCTTACACTTGGGATGGAAACAATAGTACATCTTTTATGTCTAAGGCCTGCAGTTCTGCCATAAGAAGCCTGTCCAGGCCAATAGCAACACCTGAGCATTTTGGAAATGTTTTGAATATGTTGGCAAAACTCTCGTCTATGTCCGGGATTACTTTTCCGTTTTGAGTTCTTGTAGCCAAGAGTTTTTGGTATTCGGCCTTATAATAGTCTTTTGTTGTTTGAACGTCTCGCTCTTCCAAGTAGCAGTTTGCAACCTCAATGCCGTTTATGTATAATTCCCAACGGCGTCTGTAATTGCCTTTTCTTTGAGCTAAGCACTCAATTTGATATGGGTAGTCTGTAAGACATACTGGGTGGTCTTTTGGTAAATTGGGCTCTACAAAGTTTATGAAAATTCTATTGAATGTATCATCCCAGCTTTCAGGGCCGGGGACGATAAGTCCAAGAGATTTTGCTTTCTTACGCAAATCTTTTGCATCTTGAAGTTTGTCTAAATCAACATCATGCTGTGGTGTGTAACGAAGAACAGCATTCCTGACTGTAAGAATTTCAAAATCTTCCAAAACATTTTTAGGACAGGAAGGCAGTGCTGTTTCTTTTAAGAATGTTTTTGTCAGCTCTATGGAGTCTAATTCGTCATAATCTACGGTATAGTATTCGAGCATGGAAAATTCCGGATTATGAATTTGTCCTATTTGCTCGCAGTTTCTGAAGCATTTGGAGATTTGGTAAATTGAGCCAATGCCATTTGCAATGAGTTTTTTCATGAAGATTTCAGGCGATGGTATCATGTACATTTCTTTACTGCCTTCAAATTCGTTTATGAAAGTTGTTGCAAAGTTGTCTATTGTAGCTTCAGGAATTAAGTCTGAAGAAAGAGTGGGTGTTTCAACCTCAATGTAGCCGCGTTTATCAAAAAATTCCCGTATTGATTTATATAAAAGGCTTCTTTGCTTTGCTATGTTTTGTAAGTTTTGATTTTTCATTTCCATATTTCTTATATTAGACCTTTGGTTTGCCTTTATGGAAGTAGGCAATAAACGGTTAATTCTATATACTTTGGAACTGTGGCAAATTATTTTGACACAGTTTCTTGACCTTGGAGTTTTGAAAAGTCAAATGCAGTCTGGCAAAGTTAGTTCATATAACACAGGTGACATAATTTATGCTCTTGCTACAGCATGGGGGAAAAGTGCAATTGCTGTTGTACGTATTAGTGGACAGGGTTGTATAGAAGCGCTTTCAAAAGTTTTCTCTTTCCCTAAAAAATTGCAAAATACTGCATCCAACACCGCAGTGTATGGGCATTTGGTTGATATTAAAAAAAATCTTCCTGTTGATGATGTTGTGGTAACTGTCTACAAGGACGGTCATGGTTATACTGGAGAAGAGGCTCTTGAGATTTCTTGTCATGGAGGACTTCAGGTTGTTAAGGCTGTTTTAGCCTTGATGCCTTCACTAGGCTTCAGACAGGCTGTGCCCGGCGAGTTTACTTTACGCGCTTTTCTTCATGGCAAAATGGATTTGACGCAGGCCGAGGCTGTTGAAGAATTAATTGATAGCCAAGGTCGTACAGGGCAAACAATGGCTCTTAACAGGCTCAATGGCTCACTTTTTAATGCAATAGAACAAATTAAGGACATCCTTCTTAGGATAATGAGCACAATTGAGGTTCAACTTGATTATTCAGAAGACGAAATTGGAGAAGACCTTTCGTTTCCTTTTGAGAAACTTTGGCAAGTTTTGGATGAAGTTAAAAAAATTAAAAGTACGTTTTCTACCGGAAGGCTGTATTCGCAAGGTGCAAAAGTCGTTTTGGCAGGGCCTTCCAATGCCGGAAAAAGCTCGTTGTTCAATTATTTTCTCAAAGAAGAACGCTCAATCGTAAGCTCTGTAAAAGGCACTACGCGTGATTTCATTGAAGCCCAATGTTCTATAAACGGCATTCCCATTAGGTTGTATGATACTGCCGGTTTTAGAGAACTTAATCATTTTGACAATGCCAAGGATGTTTGCAAAATACAGAATGACAGCGCAAATGAAAACCAAGACGATATTGAAGCAGAGGGAATGAGACGTTCAAAAAGTCTTTTGGACAAGGCCGATATTATCGTCTATATGATTGATGCGCCAAGTATGGATATTGTTGAAAAACCCGGTAACACGATACTGGATGACCCAAGGTGCATTGTCGTTGAGAGCAAAATAGATTTGTGTAAAAACGGTCATAGTGAGAAAGGAAGTGAAAAGTACAAAAGTATAGGTCTTTCTGTTGTCACAGGAGAAGGTTTTGATGTTTTGTGCAATGAGATTTCAAGGCGTCTTACAAGTGATGTTGAGCAATGTGGCGACGAGGCTCTTGTGATTGAAAGTGAAAGACAGCGTGAAAATTTGGCACGGTGTTATGATGCTCTTAGTGCTGCGGACCTTGCTGCAAAAAATAATCTTCCTTTGGATATTGTTTCCATGGATATTCAGGATGCATTGGGATCTCTTGGAGAGATTACAGGAGAGGTTACGACCGATGACATTTTAGAGCGCATTTTTGGTTCGTTTTGTGTTGGTAAGTGATATCTTTGGTAAGAAAAAGCTTTTGTAAGTAATTTTGCAAAGATAAATATTGGGATGAATTTATGGATTATGATGTAATAGTAATAGGTGGTGGCCATGCCGGCATTGAAGCTTGTCTTGCTGCCTCCAGAATTGGTTTTAAGACACTTCTTGTGACTCAAAGTCTTGATTCAATAGGCCGTCTTTCCTGCAACCCTGCAATTGGAGGTCTTGCAAAAGGCAATCTTGTGCGTGAGACCGATGCCCTTGGCGGTCAAATGGGACTGTTGATTGACAGTACTATGATTCAGTTCAGGATTCTCAATAGAAGAAGAGGCCCGGCAGTTCAGGCTCCTCGGGCACAGGCTGATAAATTTTCTTATTCAAGACTTGCAAAAGAAACACTGGAAAATGAGCCCAATCTTGATATTTTCATGGATACTGTTGTTGATATTCTTACAACAGGTACAAATCCAATAGAAAAAAGCTGTGATGATATAAATGCAAATTCCCATGCTTGTGGAGTTTTAACCCAACGAGGTATAAAAATTACATCAAAAGCTGTAGTCCTTACAACCGGAACTTTCATGAACGGTCGTATCTTCATAGGTGAATATGACCATAGTGCAGGGCGACTTGGAGAAGAGGCTGCCATTGGTCTTGGCGATGCTTTAAGAGAGAAAGGTTTTACCGTTGGCCGTCTTAAAACTGGAACGCCTGCAAGAATTAAATCTTCAAGTATTCATTATGATGAAATGGAAAGACAGGATGGAGACATTGAGATTATTCCTTTCAGTTTTATGCATGAAAGTATACAAAGGCCTACTATTTCTTGCTGGATAACATATACAAACGAAAAAACTCACGATGTTATTAGAGCCAATATACACAGGTCTCCTCTTTATGGCGGTAAAATCGTAGGTAAGGGGCCAAGGTATTGCCCGTCTATAGAAGATAAAGTTGTAAGATTTCCGGAACGCGAACGTCATCAAATATTTGTGGAACCGGAAGGCATTGGAACTCAGGAAATGTATTTGAACGGGCTTTCAACCTCGTTGCCGGAAGACGTACAGCATGACATTATTCACTCAATTGCAGGACTTGAAGATGCTGTAATCATGCGCCCTGCGTATGCTGTTGAATATGATTATCTTGACCCTCAACAATTAAAATTGTCTCTTGAATCAAAAATAATAAGTGGTCTTTTTGTTGCAGGGCAAACCAACGGAACAAGCGGTTATGAAGAAGCAGCCTGCCAGGGGCTTATGGTCGGAATAAATGCTTGTCAAAAGATTAAGGGTGAAAAACCTCTTGTTCTTGATAGAACAGAAGCCTACATTGGAGTTTTAATTGATGATTTAGTTACAAAAGGTACAAAAGAGCCTTATAGAATGTTCACAAGCCGTGCTGAATACCGTCTCAACTTGCGACATGACACAGCTGATGAGCGCTTGACCAAAAAAGGCTACGAAGTAGGGCTTGCCACAAGTGAACGACTGGAAAGACTGGAAAGAAAAACATCTCAAATTGAGAGCCTTCAAGATTTGATAAGCCATAGAGGATATTTGAATGTAAATGCTCTTGAGAGCTTAAAACGCCCGGAAGTTACAATGGACGATTTGCAAGTTTCAATTCCTGAGATTGGAGAATATTCAAAGAGCATTAGGCTCCAGCTTGAACTTAAAGTCAAGTACGACGGCTACATTAAAAGGCAAGACAAGCAAGTTGACCGTTTTGCAAAAATGGAAGGCATAAAAATTCCGGAAGATTTTGATTATGACAAAATTGAAGGGATATCGGCCGAGTCTAAGGAAAAATTCAAACTTATCAGGCCTTCGTCAGTAGGGCAGGCTTCCAGAATATCGGGCGTTAGAGTCAGCGACATAACTGTGCTCCTTGTTTATTTGAAAAAGTAGTTGAGGCTTGCATGAAAGAACAACTTAAAGACATTTTGAGAAAAGCTTTGGACGAGATTTTTCCCAATTCAGAAACCCCTCTCAGTGAAAATAGCGCTTCATTTTTCAGAAATACCGGTTTTCTAGAGGTAAATCCTAAAGAAGTAATCTCAAAAAATCTTGAAATTCTTTATGATGAAATCTCTCTTTTCAATCCCACGTATGCTCTTGTAAATGCATCTGAAAAAGAGCTTCTTACCCGTCATATTCTTGATTGTCTTGAGCCGTTGCCAAAAATGAGAAGCGAAATTCTAGAGTGTTTCAGCCAAAACAATGCCAATTTTCCCGTCTCTTTCAATATAAAGTGTGCTGACCTTGGCTCCGGAGCCGGACTTCCCGGACTTGTTATTGCAAGTGTTTTTCCAAAATGGGAAATTCATCTTGTGGAAAGAATGGGAAGACGAGCCGGTTTTTTAAGAAATACTATTGCCAAAATGGGTTGTTCTCAAAATGTCAAAGTCGTTCAAAAAGATCTTTCAGAGGTCCAAAACAGCTACAATGTGATAACTTTTAGGGCATTCAGGCAGTTTAAGGACATTGTTTATGATTTGAACAAAATACTTGAACCTCGTGGAACAGTTTTTGCATACAAAAGCAGTGATGAAAATATCCAAGAAGAATTGAGACTTTTAGAGCATTCTTTACCGAAAGTGTTTGCTTCTAAAACATTTTCTTACCAAATTCCTTTTTGTGATGCCAAAAGACAAATTCTGGAACTCAGGAAGGTTTTTCCAAATCTCTGAACGGTTGAAAATTTTTTGCAAAACTGCGCTACATAAAAAACTGACTTTGATGACATTGATGTCTTAACGTGGTATTATAATTTATATGGGCAAAAAGAACTCTAAAAAGAAAAATATTTTTTGGATTATTCTCGTGGTTCTTGTGGTTGTATCATCGTTGGCCGTATGTGCTTTTCCATATCTTCCATTAGAGAAAGGAACATTGCTTTTTGCTCTTTTGGAAAGATTACATACGCTTTTTATAAAATATGTAGGTTTTTTTGCAGATGCCAAATTAAGCT
>CAVGEF010000082.1:2107-2507 GCA_963628205.1 Bacteroidaceae bacterium | reverse complement strand
CCACTCTTTTTCCAACTTTTTTCTCTTGTCTTCAAGAGCTTTAAGTTCCTCTTTTTTTGATTTGATATATGAATTATGTAAAGCTGAATATGAATTATATAAGTTTGTGAAATAGGTTTTGCCTAACTGGAAATCATTTGCTGTAATAACTTTACCGGAAGGCAATGTATACTCAATCTCCACATATTGGACCACCTGTTGGAAAAGAGGAAGAGTGTTGAACCATGTGTCTTCATCAAACTTTTCAGTTTGCTGTTTCAAAGTTCTCTCTGCGCTTTCTCCCAACAGGGTAAACTGTTCTTTAAGCGTTGTTTCAACTATTTCATCAAGTGTGTTGTTAAGAGAACTGTTGTTTAATGCGTCAATTAAACTGCGGACTTTGGTATCCTTAAAACAATCC
>CAVGEF010000082.1:0-2097 GCA_963628205.1 Bacteroidaceae bacterium | reverse complement strand
GCAAAGTCTCTTCATCCATTGACTTAACGAAGGCAACAAGTTCTTTTTCTTTTTGTTTTGTATAATCATTTTCAGAAATATTGACGCGTCTTAAAATCAAATACTCGTACAAAAGAGTTAAAAAATCATTTTTTACTTTATCATCCATATAAATTCTCCTTTGTTAGCATTCAATTGTTCTAAGGACTTCGTACAAGGAAAGATAAGAGTAGTCCTTTGTCTCAGGTAACAACCCCACAGTGTTTTGCAAAGTATTAAGATTAAGATGTTTTCTTGTTACATTACAGTTTATTGTATTTTGGATTTCCATTCTTGCATCATTTACTGCAGTTGTAAGCTCAGTTCTTCTGCCGGCTAAGTCAGGGTCCATAAAATAATTCAGACAAGCATAGTCGTGTAAAAATCCAAATTTTGCATATTGTACCAATTCTTTGCAACGGTTTGTCTTACCGGAACATTTTACAAGTCTTGAATTGAGACACTTTTTTGTCTCAACTGAACTGTCTATTGATAAAGCTTTCATTAATTCTTGATAGGCATTTTCATAATTTTGCTCAGAAGTCTCTCCAAGCAATGCTTTTGTATAATAAAAATCAGAATAAGCTTGATGCATCATTACTGCATACTGTTTAACATAATTGTCTTCTAAATCAGGCCTTGAATATTTAATGGCAAGTTTTAACTCTTCTTCTGCTTTGTCAAGGTCAATCATATCATCATCTTCGTTCTTTCCGCATAGATAAATAAGTCCAAGATAATAATGGGCTAAGAAGTTTGTAGGGTTTTTTTGAATTGATTGCTGGAAAGCTTCAACAGAATCTGAAAGAAAACCTTTAGACATCCACTGCGAGCCTCTTTCAAACAGTTCGTTGGACTCTGCTTCAAGAGGATGTTTAAGAGTTTCATGTATTTCTTCCAGCACTTCCAATGTCTTTTTTTGGATTGCTGTTTGTTTTTTCATTGCAGTTATTACGTCTTTAATATCCAAATCAATAGTTTCAAGTGCTCCAACAATTGTATTGGCAGAACTTGAAATTACAGATGTTTGAGTATTAATGCTACTAACAATAGTCCCCGTTGCATAGGCTATAGAAGCCATCGTGTCTTTTGTTTGTTCATTAATGGCACTTTTGACAGTATTTGCTGAATCGTCTATTGCTGCAATAAGTTGCGCATTATGCCTTGACTCAGAGCTTTCCATTCTTTCAAGTGAATTCAAAATAGATGAAGAATAACCAATTAGCTCTTGATTGTCTTTGAATATTTGCTCAATTGAACTGTCTGAAAGGAGTTTGGACATTTCCTTACTTCTTCTGACAATGCGGTCTACCGTTTGCAAAGATACGTCTTCAGTCATAAAATAAATCCTCCCCGTAAGGCATGAAAGACATTTTAACAAGCCGTCAAACAAGTATACAACATATATTCAAAATTAAGCTACTTTAATTTTTTTGCAATAGCAAAGGCAAATCTAATCTTCACAAAGCTCATTTTGCAAAAACCTCTGAGAACTTTTATTAAGTGAGTGCAAATTCGCCTGTTTCAAGTAGCGACCTGTAGTCTTGGGATGAGAAAATAATATGGTCTAAAACTTCTATTCCCAGTAAGGCTCCGGCTTTTCTTATTCTTCTTGTTACAGCAAGGTCATCGGTACTTGGACACAGGTTCCCGCTTGGGTGGTTATGGGCCAGCACCACAGCCGTTGCCCTTTCCTTTAACGGCTCTGCAAATATTTCTCTTGGATGTACAAGCGTGCGGTTAACAAGACCAATGGAAACTACATTGACCCCTATAAGTTCATGGGCACCATTTAACATTATGCACAAGAAATGCTCCTGTTGCCTTGTTCCGTAATGTCTTATGGCATTGAAGATGTTTTGAGGGTTCCCCATATTTTTCCACCCTGTATTTGACATTCGTCTTCCAAATTCCAAACAGGCACATATAACTCCTGCTTTTGCAGGTCCAAGCCCTGCAATGTGAGACAAGTCTTGAATTGCTACTCCGCTTTTTCCTTTAATGTCTATGATATCCAAAATGTCCAAAGATATATCTTGCACCGGACGGTTCTTACCTCCGGAGCCCAGTATTATACAA
>CAVGEF010000081.1:0-18740 GCA_963628205.1 Bacteroidaceae bacterium | reverse complement strand
ATCTAATATTGCAGGCAAAAGGGGGTCATCTTTTCTAAGAATTAGTGCATGGTCAAAGTTTTTAAGTACATCCCATGCTGTCTTTTGAATTTCATTGCATGGAAAAACCATATTTACGCCGGGGTTTACTGACCCTTCAACTTCAATGGTAAGAATGCCGGTGTGTCCATGAAGATACTGTGCTTCACCTTTGAAACCATAGAACCTGTGCGCATACTGTAATTCAATTGTTGTAATGCTTCTCATTTCAGTTTTCTCCTTTTTTGTGGAGGCTTTTTGAAAAACCTCCCAGTCTATATCAAGGGCTCAAGCCCTGTTTTTAGTTTTTGGTCTCTATTTTTGTTCTTTGCAATTAGGGCATAATCCCTTGAAAACCAAGTCATATCCATTTATTTCAAAACCATGTGAATCTTTAATGTTCTCTTCCAAATTAGGAATATAAGGCATTTCAACATCAAAAACCTTTCCGCATTTTGTGCAATGAGCGTGATAATGTTGTTTACAAATATGGTCAAAATGGCTTGCACTTCCCGGAACTTCAATGGAAGAAACATCTCCATTTTCAACAAGTTGTTTGAGATTTCTATACACTGTGCCTTTTCCAATATGAGGAGCTTTTGTAATAACCTCTTCATAGATTTCATCAGCTGTTGGGTGGTTTTTGAGACTTCTTACGGCCTCTAGTGTAAGTGTTCTTTGTATTGTATTGCGCTCCATTTGTGTAGCAACCTCTCAAATTATGTTTATAGTCTTATTGTAGGTAATAGAAACTACTTCCAATTGAGAATATATCTCATTAAGGAATATATGTCAATAGCTACTAAAAAGAGAGTTAAAAAAGCTCCCCACCGCGAGGCAGAGAGCTGTAATATAGATATTTTAAGTTTGAAGGGGACAAGACAAAAAATGGGCAAGACAAACAGGCAGACAAGATAAAAATGAGAAAACATTGGGATACAAGAATTTGAGCCAAAGACATAAAAACAAGGGAAGAACAAGTGCATTGTGCTAAAGCATTGACGAATAAAATTGAGTTTGCACTATAATGCGCATATGGCAATTAAGACAATTCTTTGGGATGTAGATGGCACTTTGCTTGATTTTGATGCTCCGGAAAAAGCTGCAATTCAGAGCCTGTTTCGCGAATACGGTTTTGGAGAATGCCCGGACGAAATGATAAAGCGTTATTCTCAAATCAATAAGGACTATTGGGAAAGGCTTGAAAGAAAGGAGCTTACTAAACCGGAAATTCTTGTTGGGCGGTTTGAAACGTTTTTCAAAGAAGTAGGCATCAAGGCCTCTTTTGCTCAAGAATTTAACGATAAGTATCAACAGCGACTTGGCGATACAATTGTTTTTAATGACGGCAGTTATGAGATTGTGAGGTCCCTTAGGGGGAAGATTTCTCAATATGTTGTGTCAAATGGCACGATTTTTGCACAAACTAAGAAACTACGCGTTTCCGGGCTTGGAAATCTCATGGATGGAGTTTTTCTTTCTGAGCAAGTAGGATTTGAAAAACCCGATACTAAATTTTTTGACATTGTCTTAGAAACCATACAGGCAAAAGACAGGTCTAAAGTTTTAATCGTTGGAGACTCTCTTACAAGCGATATCCTTGGAGGCTCTAATGCCGGCATCAAAACATGCTGGTATAATCCAAAAGGTTTACCTCTCAAATGTGATGCCAAAATTGACTATGAGATAAAAGATTTGCATGAGCTTTACAGTATCCTGGAGAATTGTATTTGAGCCTTTGAATTTTGAGTGAAAGCTTTGGCAGACAAATAAATTCTACCTAAATTTAATTTATAAATGGAGGAGGATTTGTTATAGCTGACGTCTATGATGTTGCAAATTTTTTTATCGACGTTGCAAACAAAAGTGCAGATGCCCCAATAACTAATCTTAAGCTCAATAAACTTCTCTATTCCCAGTACGGTTGAAGTTGTCAAAGTTTTGCCCAAAGAATGGTATAATCCTTCCTAAGATGACGACTGGAATGCATATCTTAAATGACGTTTCAAAAATTCGATTTAGTTGTAAATTAACAACAACAAAAAAACAAAAATATGGGCCCAGAGAGATTTGAACTCTCGACCAAAGGATTATGAGTCCTCTGCTCTAACCGCTGAGCTACAGGCCCAATTGCTGTCTTGTGCAAGAAGTGCAGGACTGCACAAAGATTTTTGCACTAAACAATACTCGTGCATGAAGTACAAATGTACCTGCACAAAATATCAAAGGCGAAGTAAAATTAGCATTTTTGCCCTTGAATATCAAGTACCTGTCTTGTGAGTTGTACAGGCGTGGCATTTTGGGCGTTTTTGGACATTTTTAGGGCATTTTGGGACAAAACAGGGAAAAAGTTATAAACAAACCTAAAGCAGACCAAAAACTTGAGTTTATTGCGTATAATCCTTACAATGCCAATGGGTATTTAAGGTATGAAGAAAGAAAAAAAGGCTAACATGTTTGGGCGCAATCATTTTTCTTGTGAGCATAACGTTTGTAAAAGCAGTAAAAGAGCTCTCTTTTTTTGTTCCCGCAGGGCTGTTTTGATTTGTTTAATGCTTATCATGACAATGACAAGTGCTTTTGCTTTGTCGTTTACGTCAAGGCTTTTGGGTGTTTCTACCCATCCCGATTTTTGGGCAGGTGTTTTCCCCTCAAGCGTGCACAGTTTTATTGGTATTGACGGCATAACTATTTTGGAGGGACGAAAAACAGAAATTGGCGCAGAGATTGCTACCGGAACGCTTGCCCGCACAATAACCGTTAACCCACTCACCGGAGAGGCTCTTAATTCCAGCGATGAGACCGATTCCCTCATTCTCAAAAATTCTTACTATGATGTCATGTATGCTTCTTGGAAAGCCGGAATTGCGCAAGGCATAGGATGGTCAGAACAGGCGCAGGCCGATTTTCTCACGTTACGCTTTTCTATTGACGGACAATGGGAAGTTGCGCTGGACCCTCTTATGCAAAGTGTTGGGAGATCAGGGCGTCCATTTACAAATTTGAAAGACATCTTTGACCCTGAAAGTGGTACAGTTTTGCAGGGAACCCCGGATTTATCGGGCGATAGACGGCTTTTGAGCCTTAGTTTTGATTTGTATGGAAAGCTTAATTACTTACTGTTAAAAACCGGATCTACATCAGGAATAGCCTTGGAGTTCAAGTTTACATGGGCACCTTCATTTATGAATTTTTCCAAAGACGGAGGCGGAGTTTCTGACTTTTGGAAATTTTGGCTCTACGGCGAAGGCGGTTTGATGATTTATCAGGCTGTAGATGAAAGAGGTATGAATAAGTGGTCGTTAGGCCTTTCCGATAATTTTGAAATGCGCGTTTTTGGAGGAGATCATATTCCTCAATATGCAAGAACCCTAAAGGGGCACACGTGGTGGTATGAACCGGAAAACATGACTTTCATGGCAAGAAATGTTGTCAAATTGGATTATTACGGACAGCAGTTCTTTGGCTCATGTATTCCTTATGCGTATGCTTTTTTGGATTTGAGTTTTTCCGGCGGACAAATCAATAATATAAAGGACTCAAAAGTAGGCTCTGTGTGGGCCGGCAGTGTTGGAATGCATTTTGAGCTTCAGCTTTTTGGTTTTTTGCACATGTACTACGAACTTGGCAGAATTTTCCTGTATACAGGAGACAATTTGGATTATACTCCGGGCTTTAGGCTTTCAAATACTATAAGGGTATCGGTTTCTGTTTCCGGTGGGGCCGGAGACATTGACTGGTCTACGTGATAAAAAGGGGAAAGAAAATGAAAAAAATTGTTGTTATTGCATTTGTTCTGCTTCTTGCTTGTGTAAGTGTTTTTGCAGGCGATTTTAAGTTTATTTTTGCAGAACTTGACCAGCATCCGGAAATATTGGCAGGTTTTTGCCCAACTCTTACAGCAGTTGGTGCAAGTTATGAAGGCCTGGAGCTCATAGATGGTAACCTTACACAACTGCAAGCCATAGTTGGCGGAGGATACCACCAGTACGTTTTGTACCAAAACCCAAAAACCGGCGAGCCGTTGATGGAAAACCAGGCCATTTATGACAGCATTCAGCTTCGTTGGAATTTGAGAATGCGCCAGGGTTTTGGTTCTTCATGGGTAGAAGGTAAAGACTTGGTAACAGCATATGCAGGTTATGAAGGACGACTTGAAAAAAATATTGACTCCATGGCTGTAGGAAAAGAGAGAAAGAGAGGCTATAAGGATTACGCGAGCAAAGAATTTGGCAACAGTGCAATATCTAAAGTCAATGATTGGTTTACGGGTTTTGATGTAGAGCGCAACACTAATACAATGTACCCTGATTTAGCAGGCGGTGAAGTTTCTTTTATGAACAATTTTTACCTTGGTGCAACTCTGAATCTCATGGAAGATAAGATGGTGTCAAATGAGGGTTTTCTTGGAGAGATTAAAATCCAGTTCTCTCCTTCATTTCTTAACAAGAAAGCATCTTACTACAGCGTAACGCTTAATGCTGTTGCCGGTACTACTTTGTATGAGCTAAGTTCTTCAAGCGGAAGAAATTTGCTTTCCATTGTCATGATAGACCGCGTTAATGTTAACTGGACAGACGGTTCCAAAGTTCCTGTATATGCTCAACAGAGCGTATCTTTGGGGCGCAAAGTTAGAGGTTTTAATACCGGAAGCTACAATACAAACTTCACTGTCGTGAATAATTTTGACATTAGATTTGCAGGTCCTGAGCCATTTATTGATGGTATTTTCCCCCGTCTTAATTTGTTCTTTGACATGGGTTATCATACCGGCTCTTATTTTAATACAGAGATATCGGCCTCAAGTATGGCAGAAAAATATGGCCTAAAGCAGTTCCTTTGCTCCACAGGCGCACAGCTTGAAGTGTCGTTTTTTGATTTTATCGACTTAGGTCTTCAAGTGTCGTATTTGATTTCCGGGCGTAATATGAGAGACCCGGGGTCTAACGTAATCATTGGTGCAACGTTCTTCCTTGATTTTTAATTAAGCTTCAATTGGGCTTTTTGATTGGCTTTTTTTAATTGCAGGCTCCGACTCTGTGTTTGCGCCGGGGCCAATTTTTGCGCTGTATTTGCCTTATGTCTTAATGAATTGTCTTAATAGGGGCATTTTTGTATAATCGCTCTCATGGAACAACAGAATTCAGTACATTGGGCGGATATCTATGCCGACCGCATAATTAGAGAAAAGGGACCTAAAGAGGTTTACACCTGTGCTTCCGGGATAACACCATCCGGTACAGTTCATATTGGTAACTTTCGTGAGATTATCTCTGTAGATCTTGTAGTTAAGGCTTTAAGAGAAAAAGGTAAAAACGTTAGGTTTATCTATTCTTGGGACGATTATGATGTTTTCAGAAAAGTTCCTAAGAATATGCCTGAGCAAGAGTTACTTCAAACTTACTTAAGAAAGCCCATTACTCTTGTTCCTGACACAACCGGGCGTGCCGGTAATTATGCCCGTGGTAATGAATTGGATGTTGAAGAAAAACTTCCCATCGTTGGTGTTTTCCCAAAGTACCTTTACCAGGCAGAACGCTACCGTAGCAGTCTTTATGCAGAGCAAATGAAGAAAGCTCTTGAGCTTAAGAGCCAAATAATTGCAATTCTCAACCAGTATAGAACTGAGCCTTTGGATGATTCATGGTGGCCAATTGCCGTCTTTAGCTCTTTTACTGACAAAGATACTACTACAATTCTTTCTTGGGATGGCGAGTACGGCATCACTTATAGAGATGATGAACTTGGCAAAGAAGAAACTATAGATTTGAGAACAACGCCGTATGCAAAGCTTCATTGGCGTGTTGACTGGCCAATGAGATGGGTATATGAGGGTGTTGATTTTGAGCCTGCCGGAAAAGACCATCACTCTCAGGGCGGTAGTTTTGATACTTCCAAACAAGTTGTTGAGCTTTTTGGCGGTCATGCGCCTGTGAGCTTCCAGTACGACTTTATTTCAATCAAAGGCCGTGGCGGAAAGATTTCTTCTTCAAGTGGGGAAGTCATTTCTTTGGGCGATGTTCTTGAGGTTTATACTCCTGAAGTAACCCGATACCTTTTTGCTTCTACTCGTCCAAATACCGAATTCGCTATTTCTTTTGACCTTGATGTTCTCAAAATTTACGAAGATTATGATAACTGCGAAAGAAGATATTTTGGTCTTCTTCCATGTAACGAAAAGAAACTTGCCATGGAGCGCCGTGTTTATGAGCTTTCTCAAGTAGGGCCGGTTCCTGCAACATATAGTTACCAAATTCCATTCAGGCATTTGTGTAATTTGCTTCAAATTCACAGCGGAAACATTGAAAAAGTAATTTCATCTTTACCAAATGTCAAAGATGACCAATTGGAACGTCTTAGAACAAGATGCCAATGTGCATGGAACTGGATTACGACATTCTCACCTGTTGACTTCAGATTTACTGTTGCAACCTCATCAACTCCTCTTGTCAGCATGAATGAAGATGAACTAAAAGCCGTAAAAGAGCTTTGTGATCAGGTTCAGGCATGGGACGGACTTGATGAAAAAGACCTTGCACAGCGCATTTATGATGCAGCTGCCAATGTGAATGTTGAAACAACTGTTCTTTTTGGTGCTGTTTACAGGGCTTTGATTGGAAAAGAAAAAGGTCCAAAACTTGCCGGTTTTATGAATACAATTGGCAAAGACAGAGTTTTGGAGATTCTTTCCCGTTATTAATTAGAGGTTTTTCAACCCCCTTTTTTACTCTTTTGTTTCGCAAAAGACTTTTTTGAGAGAAATGGCATTTGTTTTCCACTTGCTGTTTACTCTTACGCGAATATCTAAGTCAAGTTTGGACTGTGGGAATATTTTTTTAATGTCCTTAAAGGCGGCAACTCTTATGTTTTTTATGTTAAGTCCGCCTTTTCCAACCATTATTCCTTTTTGGCTTTCTCGTTCTACTATTATGAAAGACCGCACCCAAACTTTATTCTCTTCTTCGTTGTATTCTAAGTCTGAGACTTCTACCATGATTGAATGAGGAATTTCTTCTTTAACGGAGTTCATGGCTTTTTCTCTTATTATTTCAGAAATCCTGAACTCTAGATTTTGGTCTGTGCGTGCACTCTCATCGTATAAAAGCTGTCCTTCCGGGGCATGCTTGAATAACTCTATGAGAATTTCATCAATGCCGTTGTCTTCAAGTGCAGAAATCTCAAAAACAGCTCTTTTGGGCATGTGGGTTTTTATATATTCACGAGCTTTGTCTATTTGGTCTTGTGTAAGTAAGTCTTTTTTGTTTATGCAACATAAAACGGGGACAGAAAGCCCGCTGAGCATGTAAGAGATTGCATCTTCTTCTGCTCCCGGTGTGCGGGTTGCATCTATGAGGTAGATAACGGAATCTGTCTCTTCCAAGCTGGAGACTGCAATTTCCTGCATTTTTTTGTTAAATCCTTTGTCAGAAAGGTGATATCCCGGGGTGTCTGTAAAGATGAGCTGGCCACGGGAGTCTGTATAAATGCCACGTATTGCGTTGCGTGTGGTTTGCGGTGTGGGGGATGTGATGGACACTTTGGATTCGCATATTGTGTTCACAAGTGTCGATTTCCCTGCAGATGGTCTTCCTATTATGGCTACTGATGCGCATTTCATGGTGCAAAGTATAACAAAGTATGTTCTTTATTGCCAAGCATGGGAATAACTGGTATTTTTAGTTGGCATGTACTAAAGTTCAAGTAGAATTAAGCTCGTAAGTGACCATGGAGGAGACTATGAGGCTACAGGAAGATAATCAAGATAAGCAAGTTCAGGAAAATGCAGGACAGTACGATAGACTGCTTAAAACCCGTTCGCTTCTTTTGACAGGTGAGATTAACAAAGAAATGGCTGACAAACTCATTAAAGACCTTCTTGTTTTGGAGGCTTCCGGCAGTGAGCCTATTAAGCTTTATATCAATTCTCCCGGTGGCGATGTTGACTCTGGTTTTGCTATTTATGACATGATTAGATTTATTTCGTGTCCTGTTACTATCATTGGCATGGGTCTTGTTGCCAGTGCTGCAGCTCTTGTTCTTCTTGCAGTGCCTGCGGAAAACCGGGTTGGACTTGCAAATTCGTCTTATTTGATTCATCAGCCTTTAAGCGAAATGAAGGGCAACGCAACAGATATTGAAATTCATGCTTTGCAACTTGAGAAAATTAAAGCAAAAATTAACAGAATTATATCTGAGGCAACGGGAAAATCGCTTGAGAAAGTTTCTCATGACACTGACCGTGATTATTGGCTAGATGCCAATGATGCCGTGCAGTATGGTTTGATTAGTCGTATTGTTGAAAATCGAAGTGCCTTATAAGAGTTAATGAGAGGTATAAGAAAGATTTGTTATGCCTACACGCTATCTTAACGAAGCAGAAAAAAGGGTTGGAAGAAAACATCTTCTTTGGTATGAAATTTACAACGGTGTTTCATCTACTTTTCTAGGTGATACTCTGGTAGTTCTTTTGGCAACATATTTTGGTGCAGGGAACCTTACTTTGGCATATATTTCCGGAGCCTTGTATATGGCAGGCTTGGTTCTTCCTCTTGCTCCAAAAATATTAAATGGTAAAAATCTTGAAAAAGCGCATGCTTTCTTTTGGTTTATGAGAGGTTTTGTTTCTCTTGGGTATCTTGCGCTTTTCTTTTTAAGTGGAAAAACTGCTGTTTGGGCAATTATTTTTGTATATTCTCTTTTTTGTCTTTTCCGTTGCGTGGGACTTATGATGAACGACTACTCGCAAAAGAGTGTCTCATCACTTCAAAACAGAGGGGATGTAATTTCAAGATCCAGTGCTGCATACAATGAAGTATCTGTTGTAGCTAAAGTGATAAGCTTCTTGGTAACTTCATTACAGCAAATTTCTTTTATTGTTTCAGTTATTGCGTTGCAAATGGTTGGAGTTGTTGCTAATATCTTCTCTTCATGGCATTTGTCAAAAATTCCATGTAGGACAACGATAGCCTATAATTCAAAACGTTCTATGTTTTCTGTTATGAAAGAGACGTTTCAGGACCCTTATAAGGCTATGTCCATTGTTGCTAAGTGGCTGTTTCAAACAGCAGCCATTGTGCTTGCAATGTCTGTGCCTTTTCTCAATCACGTGATAGGGTTTCCTTCTAATGTGGTTCTTCTTTACACTGTCTTTGGTGGTATTGCTCTTTCTTTGGCAGGCGTAGCATCCAAAGAGTTTTCTGACAGAATAGGCTCAAGGCCTTTGATAATTATTGCAGGGTTTGCATTGGCTGTAGTATGTTTGCTTTGGACTATTATTCCGCCAAACAGGCCAACAGCTTTCTTTATGATTTTGGGCTTTCTTTATAATTTTTTATGTCAGTTTTGTATAAACTTGGTAAACAGGCTCATTGTTCAAACTATTCCTGATGACGAAGCCATAACGTACAACTCTATGGTAAGCTTTGGGCTTGGTGTTACAGCTCTTATTGGAAGTTTCCTTTCCGGTATTTTTGCAAATGCCGGTGTTGCATTGTCTCAATCTATGGACAAGACTGTGTTCTATATCTTTGGCATTGATTTTGGCAATGGTTATTCTTTCACATTTTTGCTTGCGTTTTGCCTTGTTTCATTGGCTACTTTCATGATAGTCAGGATTAAAGAACATAGAAGTCTTTCTACTTCCAAGGCAGCTCAAGCGCTGTTTTCTCTTCATGGGCTCAGGGCTTTTTCAATGATGGATAAACTTGATAAGCCAATGGAGCCTCTTAAACGAAAAATTCTTCTTATGAACCTTGGCAATAATGTAACAGGAGTTTCCACTGCAGAAATTCACCAAAAACTTGCATCTCCTTTTTCTTATGACAAGCAGGATTTTATCAGAGCTTTGGAAGTCAGGCCTCGTCCGGAACTTGTTGAAGACCTTATTCGTATTGCTTCTGATGACGATTCTTATGTGCAAATGGATGCAATTGCAGCCTTGGGAGCTTATACGAATAACAAAGCTGCAAAAGAGGCTCTTGTTCGTCTTCTTTATTGCCGATGGTCGCAAGTTCGCTCAATGGCAAGTAAATCCTTATCAAGAGTGACTGAGTCCAGCGAATATCTTTCAGCTGTAAATGAGCTTTCTGCCTCTGCCCGGCATATTGATGAAGAAATAGATTTTCTCATTGCAAAACGAAACATGGATAAAGAAGGGTCTTTTTATAAAGATTTCTTTATTTCTGTTGAACAGGGTAGAAGTGCTACGTTCAGGCAAACAAGGTATGCTGTTATTGCAAGTTTCTTAAAGTTTGGCTCTCCTCGTTTGGCACAGTTGTATCAAATGATGAACTGCTCCGGCAAAAGTGAGTCTTTTATAGATGATTTTCTTCCTGAGGCGCGCGATTTGGAAGAAGTTGATGCCCGGTTCGAGTCTATTGTCAAAGCTTTTAGAGAAAGCAATTGGGCTTTTGTCTTGGATTTTTGTTTTTCTCTTTGTGAAAATTCTAAATTAGAAGATCCCCGGATGGTAAATCTTAGAGAAGGTATTTTAAGAGCCCGTTCTTTTGAAATAAATAAATTTGACGTGCAGGATTTCTTGGCTTTGCTCTATTTCAGTTACAGTCTTAGAAAGAACTCTAAATAGCTTTTTGAGCCTGCCGGTTGTCGTTTTGGACTGTTGCTTTGGGCTGTGGCTTTGGGTTGTAGCTTTGGGCCGTGAATGAAAATTGTATTTTTTTGTATCTCCTTTATGTGAGTAAGCATTGCGTGTGTGCATGGGGCTTGCAAAGAGGTACAAATGTCAAAAATTTCAAGAATTTATATTCTTATTGCGGTTGTAGTTTTGCTTTTTTCAATTATCGTTGTCACAACTTGTGCATGTAAAGCGCCTTTTGAGGGCTCAAGTGTAAGCGAGAATGTGCTGTGTGTGGCAAGTTGGAATGTCCAAAATTTGTTTGATGCAGTGGATGACGGGTCAGAGTATGACGAATATACAACAAGCGAGGGTTGGAATGAAAGTGCATATCAAAGACGTCTGGCAAGCACCTCCGGTGTTCTTTCTTATTTGCCACAAAGTAAGGATTATATTGTAGTTCTCAATGAAGTTGAAAACGCGCATGTGGTTGAAGCTCTGCTGTCTCAAAAAGCCCTTGTATCAAAAAATCTTGGATTTTTTGCATTTGCAAGTAATCCCAAAGGTGCCGTGGGTATCTCTGTTGCTTCTTCTATCCCAATTGCAGGTGCAAAAGTTCATTATGTGAATGACTCTTTGCGTCCCATCTTGGAAGTTGAGTTTGATACTGATTACGGCAAAGTTTTTGTCTTGGCATGTCATTTGAAATCAAATATTGGTGGAGTGGAAGAAACTTCTTTCCTCAGATTGCAAACAGGACAAACTCTTGCACAGGTTTCTTCTTTTCTTAAAGCAAATAATCCGGGGTGTCTTATTCTTATTTGCGGAGATTTCAATGAAGAGTGCTGGGACGAAAATACAATGGGAAGATCCGGTACTGTGCAAACAATTGATGATTTGCAAATATCTCTGCAGCCTCCTTTGCAGGTTTTAGGTAAATTTGAAATGGGTAAGTGGTATTGTTTTTGGCTTGATGATAATTGTCAAATGTGGCCAAGCGGTTCTTATTGCTATCAAGGGCTGTGGAAATGCTATGACAATATTTTGATTTCTCAAACAGGCAGTGATGGTTATGGTTATGAGTATTTACAATCCAATATTGTTTTCACAGGTCCCATACGTGGCTCTGATGATAAACCCAATGCATGGAACAGGAGTTTATTAAAGGGGATTTCTGACCACTTGCCTGTGTATGTGCTGTTTGATGTGAGGTAAATGTGATGAGTGGTAAATGGGATATGAGTTAAATGTGATGAAGTAGTAAACGCTTTTGTTTTCACTGTGTCTCATACTGTGTCTCTACTGTTGTAAAATGATGTTCTAACATATAGAATAAAGCGCAAATAGATGGAGGATAAAATGCATACAACACCCATATATGAAGCTTATAAAGATTACCCTCATGTGAAACTTATAGATTTTGGAGGATGGGATTTACCTGTCAATTTTGAAGCAGGAATTATTGCAGAGCACAACGCTGTAAGAAATGACGCCGGCATGTTTGACGTCTCTCACATGGGAGAGTGCCTGGTAGAAGGCCCCGGGGCCAGAGCCTTTTTGGACAGTCTTGTGACAAATGATGTTTCATCACAGCCTGTAGGACGTGCATTGTATGCAATTATGTGCTATGAGAACGGCACTTGTGTAGATGATTTGATTTTATATTGTCTCAAAGACGATGTGTTTTTTGTTGTTATGAATGCCTCCAATGTTGAAAAAGATTTAGCATGGATAATGGTCCATAAACCGCAAGACGGTGTGAAAATTACAGACTTAAGTGCCAAAGTTGCACAAATTGCAATTCAGGGGCCAAAGGCTGTTGATTATGTTTCCAGTGTTCTTCCAAGTGCAAAAGATCTTGGATTCTTTGGTCTTGATTATACAAGCGGAATTTTTGGAAAAAAGTGTATTGTGGGAAGAACAGGTTATACCGGCGAAGACGGTTTTGAAATTTACTGTGAAGCAAATGATGGAACTTTCTTTTGGAATGAGTTTATCAAAATGGGAGTGCTTCCTTGCGGTCTTGGTGCACGAGACACTCTACGCTTAGAGGCTAAACTGCCTCTTTACGGGCATGAGATATCTGACTCCATAACTCCATTGGAATCAAATCTTGGTGTTTTTGTAAAACTTGATAAAACAAGCGATTTTATTGGAAAAAAAGCTCTTATAGAACAACAAGAGACTGGAATTCCAAGATCTCTCAGAGGTTTTGAAATGGTGTCTGGAGGCGTTGCAAGAAACGGTTATCCGGTATTTCTTGGAGAAAAAGAAATTGGATACGTAACAAGCGGATGCAAAAGCCCCTCGCTTGATAAATTTGTCGGTTTTGCTCTTATGGAAAGAAAAACAGGACTTAAGTTTGGCGACAATATTGAGATTTTAATTCACAACAAGCCTAAAAAAGCGGTTCTTGTAAAAACTCCTTTCTACAAAAGAGGCAAAAGAAACGACGACAAATAATGGGTTTTAGCTTAAAGTTTTGCATAAGTCTTAACATGAGTCTTGGTGCAATTTGACATAATTGTAGCAGGGTGCAAAAAATTTGTGAATTTTGTATCAAATCACCATTTTCGATTGTTGATAACGTTGGTATTTTGGATATAGGCAAATTAAAACGTATCGTTTGTAAGACAGTAAGATAGTTTTGGGATTTGCTGACATTGTTTTTGATAAGTGAGGAGTTTTAATGGATTTTAATGGCAAACTCAAGGAGACTTTGTACTCCGTACTCCCCATTGTTGGCGTGGTTTTAATATTGAATTTTACCATTGCACCTCTTGGTGAAAGCCTGGTTCCTTTTTTGGTGGGCTCGGTTTTGCTTGTTCTTGGACTTTCCTTGTTCCTTGCCGGAACCGATATTGGAATGGTTCCAATTGGCGAGAAACTCGGATATGTGCTTGCTCACAAGAAAAACGCAACTCTTATGCTTGTAATAGGCTTCATAGTGGGCTTTTGTGTAACATTTGCAGAGCCCGATGTCAGCGTACTGGCATCTCAAGTTCACAGCCTTAACCCTTCCATAAACCAACAGTTCTTAGTGTTTATGATAGCATTAGGCCTTGGCCTATTCGTGGATATTGGTCTTATGAGGATATTGAGAAGATATCCTCTGAAATGGGTCTTGATAGCCTTTTATCTCATAGTTTTTGTGTTGGTTTCCGTTGCAGGTCAGTCAATGGCATCCATAGCATTTGATGCAAGCGGTGCAACAACAGGGCCTTTGGCCGTTCCTTTCTTGCTTGCGTTGGGCCTTGGTGTCTCTTCTGCAACAAAGGACGGGCAAGACAGCAGTTTTGGTTTAACCGGTGTAGCTTCAATTGGTCCAATTCTTGCTGTTGCAGTCATGGCAATAATTGCAGGCAAATCCGGCTCCCAGGGAGAAGAGATTGTTCAAGAGTCTTCTCATGTGCTTAGCCTTTGGGCTGTAATGTTGGAGAAAGTCAAAACTACAGCTATTGGATTTGGCCCTTTGGCCGGCATAATTATTATTTTGCAGTTTACTTTGATGCATTTCCCGCATGTAAAATTCAGAAATATAATCTTTGGTATTATTTACAGTTTTATAGGGATTGTCGTTTTCCTTACCGGTGTTGATTACGGGTTTGTAAATGTTGGTAGACAATTAGGTCAAATGATATCCTCAAACTACAGCCCTGTGCTGACAATTTTGCTTGCTTTGGTATTTGGTGGCATTGTTGTGTGTGCAGAGCCGGCTGTTTGGGTTCTTAAGAATCAAGTTGAGACAGTTACAGCAGGAAGAATAAAAGGCTCTCTTGTCATGTTGTTTTTGTGCATTGGTGTAGCCGGTGCCGTCGCGTTGGCAATGGTAAGAATTCTATTTGAAATCAACTATTTATGGTTTGTATTCATTGGAGTAGGCCTTGCATTGGTGCTTACATTGTTCTCTCCACCGCTTTTTACAGGTATTGCATTTGACTCCGGCGGTGTTGCAAGTGGTCCAATGAGCACAACATTCCTTCTTTCTTTTGCGTTGGGAGTTTCCGGTTCAGCTGAACTTGGGTTTGGACTTGTTGGTCTTATTGCAATTTCACCATTGATTGCAATTCAAATTTTAGGCATTATTTTCCGTATAAAGGAACATAAGGCAAAAACGAAGGCTCATATCATACAGGGTAATGAAGGACAAAGTTCTTTGCAAAGTCAGGAGCAAGTCCAAAGCCAAGCACAAGGTCAAGTGCATGGAAATTCAAAAAAAGAGGCTCTAAAGGAAGAGCTTTCACACCCCTCAAGTGGAGGCAAAAAATGATATTTCTAAAGAATAATCTTTTGGTAGCAATTGTAGACCGCGGTCATGCAGAGCGGTTTTTCTCTATTGCCAAAAAAGCAGGAGCCACCGGAGGAACAATTATTCCTGCAAAGGGGACCGCAACTAATTCCATTTTGGCTGCCCTTGGACTTGGAGATAAATCCAAGGAAATTGTTTTGGTGGTTCTTGATAACGATACTGCCTATCGCATTTTTGAGGCTGTCCATAAGGAGGACAAAATCCAAGGTATTTTAGCCTTGCTTTCAAACGAAGAGGAGAATGAAATGACTTGCAAATGGAAAATGATAACTGTCATAGTAAATACAGGTTATGCTGACGACATAATGGATGCTGCAAGAAAAGCCGGTGCAACAGGTGGAACAGTAACACATGCAAGAGGAACAGGAACAGCAAAAGACGCACATTTCTTGGGTGTTACAATAGTCCCTGAAAAAGAAATGATAATGATTTTAGCAGAATCTCAAAAAACACAGGCTATTATGGATGCTATTTCCAATCTTGAATGCGTAAAAGAACCGGGTGTTGGCATTATGTACACAAACGATGTCAAAGAGTTCAGAAATCTCAATTCAAAGGAAAGTTAACAGCAAAGAAAAACCAATCTCAAATAGAGACCGGGTTTTGGGCCCTTTGGAATGTTGGTTTTAGCTTTGTTTTAGCTCGTTTAGCTCAATAGTGGATGTCTGCAATGATTAGAATATTAGAAGGTAAAGAAAAAAATCTCATTAAACATCATCCTTGGGTCTTTTCCGGGGCACTTGATAATACAGCATTACCCCTAAAGGCAGGAGTTGAAAAAGTTCTTTCTTGTGACGGACGCTTTATAGCATGGGGATGGTATGACAAAGACAGCCACATTCCACTTAGACTTCTTTCTTGGAAAGAGAATGTCCTTCCAAATGAACAGTGGTGGGCCAAGAGTGTAAGAGACTCAATTTTGCGGCGCAGGTCTTTTTTTGAAGATAAAGCCGGCAGTACAAATGTTTTTAGAATAATTCACGGAGAAGCCGATATGCTCCCCGGTGTTGCTTCTGACGTCTATGGAAGAATTGTAAGAATTATCATAAGCGCCCGCGTTGCTTGGGACATGCGTTCTGTTATAGTCAATACAATAGAAAATCTTTTGCACCCTCAAATGATTATCCTGAATACAGACTCTTCTTTTTGCTCTATTGAGAAGCTTCACGAAGTAACTGAGTATTACAAAAACGGTATTAAATTTGTTCCAACAGAGCGTCTTGATGAAATAAAGATAAGAGAAGACGGTCTTTATTATTCTCTTGTTCCCGGAAGTGGGCAAAAAAGCGGATTTTATTGCGACCAAAGAGAAAACCGCATTAGATTAGAGCAATATGTAAAAGATGCAGTTGTTTTTGACGGGTGTTGTTACACCGGCGGTTTTACTTTGCATGCCTTGCGTGGCAGGTGCAAACATGTCGATTCTTTTGACAGCTCTTCTGATGCAATCCATCTTCTTCTTTCCAATGTTAAACTTAACGAAAGCTTTGGTACACTGCCTGAAAACTCTTTGGAGAGGGTCTCTGCTACAAAGGCCGATATCTTTGAAACGCTGCGTTCAATACCTCAAAACATCTATGATGTTATGATTTTAGACCCTCCAAAGCTTGCTCAGACCATCAAAGCCCTTGAGAATGCAAAAAAAGCGTACAAGGATTTGAACAGACTTGCCATGGAGAAAATCAAAAATGGCGGTATTTTAATGACCTGTTCCTGTTCCGGTTCTCTTAAAAGGGAAGACTTTAGGACTGTCCTTGCATGGAGCGCTAAAGATGCAGGCGTAGAAGTTCAAATTTTGGAGACTTTGGGACAAGGCTTCGATCACCCAATTAGAATGTCGTTTCCGGAAAGCGAGTATCTCAAAGTTTATATCCTGCGGGTGATTAAGTAGCATTAGAAAAAAAGCTTGTACAAACTGCAGTGGATGTGTACGGGAATATTGGTCTTACAACTTGAAAAAGTCCCCTTTGTTGAATATTCTTTGCGTGTTAAAAGAATACTTGCCCAAGACTTTGCGCCGTGGGTTTTGATAGGAGAAAAACTATGACATTTGCAGAAAAAATGAAAGCAAAAGCTATTGCAGCAAAGAAGGCGCTTGTTCTTCCAGAGGGTTTAGAGCCAAGAACGGTTAAAGCCGCAAGAAAAATTCTTGACGAAGGGATTGCTTCTTCTGTGACACTTCTTGGAAATCCTGATGAGGTTAGGGCCAATGCCAAGAACTTGGGTGTTGATCTTTGCGGGATTGCAATTGTTGACCCTGCTACAAGCGAAAAAAGGCAAGCGTATGCCAACGAATATTACGAATTGAGAAAGGCTAAGGGAATGACTTTGGAGCAGGCATACGACCTCATTGTTGCACCTCTCAGATGGGGAGCTATGATGACACGTTTACATGATGCCGATGCCATGGTTGCAGGTGCAGAAAATACTACAGGAAATGTTCTTCTTGCTTCTTTCCAAATCATTAAGTGTAAGCCGGGTATCAAAAGCGCATCATCTTGTTTTGTTATGTCTACTGATAAATCTCAGTATGGCTTAAACGGCTCATTCATTTTTGCTGACTGTGCTACTATTCCAAATCCTACAGCCGAACAACTTGCTGAGATTGCTGTCTCTTCTGCTGAATCATGTAGGACTTTCCTTGATGCTGAGCCTGTTGTTGCCATGCTCTCATATTCAACCAAGGGCAGTGCCAAGGGAGAGCTTGTAGATAAAGTTACTCAGGCAACTGAACTTGTAAAAGCTAAGTGCCCAACTCTTAAAATTGATGGTGAACTCCAGCTTGATGCTGCTATTGTTGAGTCTGTCGCTTCTCAAAAAGCTCCGGGCTCTTCTGTTGCCGGTCATGCAAATGTCCTTGTATTTCCTGATCTTCAAGCAGGCAACATAGGCTACAAACTTGTTCAACGCCTTGCAGGTGCTCAAGCGTATGGCCCAATCCTTCAAGGTTTTGCAAGACCTGTGTCTGATTTGTCCAGGGGGTGTTGCGTGGAGGATATTGTGGTAACTGCAGCCATCACCCTTGCCCAAGCTGCTTGCTAGTTCTTTGTGTGCATTACTGCGTCAATGCGTACAACGCCGTACCTTTGTGTACTGTCGTTGTCCTTTTTTCTTGTACTGCACACAAATAACGGCGCAAGGAATTTATTGCGCAGCCTGCGGGCCGCCTCGCTGCAAACGCCATCCTGCCGGAGCGTTTGACTATAGCTCGTATCGAGCCCAGTGCCTATCACTAAAAAACAAAAAACCAACCCCAAGGGCTGGTCTTTGTCTTTACGCCCGGCAGGGCTCGCCTTACGGTGCTTTTAAGGAAGGTCGCACCTACAGGCCGGCTTTGCTTCGAATGCTCCACGCATTCGCATTCTCCTACCGCAAAGCTTCGAGCCCACTATGCCTATTACTAAAAAACAAAAAACCAACCCCAAGGGCTGGTCTTTGTCTTTACGCCCGGCAGGGCTCGCCTTACGGTGCTTTTAAGGAAGGTCGCACCTACAGGCCGGCTTTGCTTCGAATGCTCCACGCATTCGCATTCTCCTACCGCAAAGCTTCGAGCCCACTATGCCTATTACTAAAAAACAAAAAACCAACCCCAAGGGCTGGTCTTTGTCTTTACGCCCGGCAGGGCTCGCCTTACGGTGCTTTTAAGGAAGGTCGCACCTACAGGCCGGCTTTGCTTCGAATGCTCCACGCATTCGCATTCTCCTACCGCAAAGCTTCGAGCCCACTATGCCTATTACTAAAAAACAAAAAACCAACCCCAAGGGCTGGTCTTTGTCTTTACGCCCGGCAGGGCTCGAACCTGTAACCTGCGGATTCGAAGTCCGACGCTCTATCCAATTG
>CAVGEF010000080.1:0-26880 GCA_963628205.1 Bacteroidaceae bacterium | reverse complement strand
AAAAATAGCAAAAATTTTGTATTTTTATTCACTTTGTATTGAACTCTTTTTGTTTTTTATGCAATAATCGCTCTAATTATTAACTAAGGGATGCTTTTTAGCATAAGGAGCGAGATTATGAAAAAGACTATTGCTTTTATCATTGTACTGTGCATCGCTTTCTCTGCTGTATTCGCAGGTGGAGCACAGGAAAGTGCCTCCAGTGCCTCTAAGTCTGATGTATTCCATATTGGAATTGTCACAGGTTCTGTCTCTCAGTCAGAAGACGACCGCCGTGGTGCAGAGGCTTTCCAGGCTAAGTATGGAGAGGATATTGTTAAACTTGCCATTTATCCGGACAACTTTACAGAAGAGCTTGAAACAACAATTCAAACAATTGTAAACCTTGCTGATGATCCTCTTATGAAGGCTATTATTGTAAACCAGGCTGTTCCGGGAACTGCTGAAGCTTTCAACCAAATCAAGGAAAAGAGACCTGATATTTTGTGTCTTGCCGGAGAATCTCATGAAGATCTTCCTATCATTGGTGCTGCTGCAGACTTGGTTTCTAATAACGACTTTGTTTCCCGCGGTTATCTTATTATTAAGACAGCTCATGATCTTGGCTGTGATACTTTCGTACATATTTCATTCCCAAGACACATGGCTTATGAAACAATGAGTCGCCGTGTTGCAATTATGAGAAAGACTTGTGAACAGTTTGGAATGAAGTTTGTTCTTGAGACAGCTCCAGACCCAACAACAGACGTTGGTGTTGCAGGTGCTCAGGCTTATATTCTTGAAAAGGTCCCGGAGTGGGTAGAGAAATATGGCAAAAAGGCAGCTTATTTCTGTACTAACGATGCTCATACAGAACCTCTTCTTAAACAGCTCTTGGTCTATGGTGGATACTTCATTGAAGCAGACCTCCCAAGCCCTCTCATGGGTTATCCCGGAGCTCTTGGTCTTGACCTTACTGAAGAAGCCGGAGACTTTGAGAAGATTCTTTCTAAGGTTGAAGATGCTGTTGTTGCTGCCGGAGGTGCAGGAAGATTTGGAACATGGGCATACAGTTATGGATATACTGTTTCTGCAGGACTTGCACAGCATGCTTACAACGTTATAAAGGGCGATAGCGACCTTCTTGACATGGATGACCTTGCAGCTGCATTTAAGGTTTATTCTCCAAACGCAAGCTGGAATGGTGCAAATTATACCAATGCTTCAACCGGTGTTAAACTTGACAATGTATTCCTTGTTTACCAGGACACTTACATCTTTGGTAAGAGTGGAGACAAGTATATGCATGCAACAGACGCTGTTGTTCCGGATTGGGCTTACACAACAATGTAATGATGTTTGAAAACATATAGGTCTTCCCAAGACCTGAAAAGAAGGAGGGAGGTCTAAAAGCCTTCCTCCGTTTTCGTATCTTTTCGTACTGTTAAGGGAAAAGAGATTTGAATTTTTGCTTGGAATAAAAAGACAGCATAGCGAGATATTGAGAAAAAATTTTAGAGGGTTTTACAAAGCTTGTTTTGCAAAAACCTCTTTACACTGTTTTTTTATTTGAAGCAGAACTTCCGGTTTTTGGGACATAGGTGAATGGAGAGAGTAACATGAAAGAAAACGATGCTCCTTTTTTGGAAATGCGAAGTGTCAGTAAGAACTTCTTTGGCAATAAAGTTTTATCTAATATCAATTTTTCTATGAAAGAAGGCCAGGTTTTAGGTCTTGTTGGTGAGAACGGAGCCGGTAAAAGCACTTTAATGAAAATTCTCTTTGGTATGGACGTCATTAGAGAGACCGGCGGATACGGCGGAGAAATTTTGATTAATGGCAAAACAGTTCACTTTAATACTCCTTTTGATGCTTTGAATGCCGGAATTGGCATGGTACATCAAGAATTTTCACTTATTCCCGGGTTTTCAGCTACAGAAAATATCCTTTTGAATAGAGAGCCTCAAAAACCGTCTTTTGTTGCAAACATATTTGGTCCAAGGCTTAATCTTCTTGACCGTGCTAAAATGGATGAACTTGCATCTCAAGCAATTGCCAAGATGGGGGTTCATATTGACCAAAATATGATTATAAACGAGATGCCTGTAGGACATAAACAGTTTACGGAGATTGCCCGAGAACTTTCTAAAGAAAGCATGAAAATTCTTATTTTAGATGAGCCAACGGCTGTTTTGACAGAGCAAGAGGCAAGTGCTCTTTTGGATTCTATCAGAGGAATTTCCAAGAAAGGTATTTCTGTTATTTTTATAACCCATAGGCTTCAGGAAATTCTCTCTGTTTGTGACAATGTTTTAGTTATGAGAGACGGCGTCATTGTAAAAGATGTATCTGCAAAGGACACGAACGTCGCTGAGATATCGGCTTGGATGGTGGGAAGAGGCGTTGTAGAAAGAAACCACAACAGGCAAAAAGAAGGCTCTTTTCAAGAAGATGTTTCAAGAAAGAAAAACATTATGTCTATTAAGAGACTGTGGGTTGATATGCCGGGAGAACTTGTCCGTGATGTTTCTTTAGATGTCAAAGAGGGTGAGATTCTAGGTATTGGCGGACTTGCAGGACAGGGAAAACTTGGTATTCCAAATGGAATTATGGGTTTGTATGAAGCCGGTGGCTATGTTGAGCTTGAGGGTAAGGAAATTGAACTCAACAGTCCTAGAAAGTGCCTTGATTCCGGTATGGCTTTTGTTTCAGAAGACAGAAGACATGTTGGGCTTCTTTTGGATGAATCTTTGGAATGGAATATCTCGTTTTCTGCAATGCAAGTTAAAGGAAAGTTTCTTAAAAAGAGGCTTGGCGGGCTTGTCAAGTGGAGAGATGAAGAAGCAATTTCCAATATTACAAAGAAATATATTGAGGATCTTCAAATAAAGTGTACAAGTTCCAAACAAGTGGCTCGGGAGCTTTCCGGAGGAAATCAGCAAAAAGTTTGTCTTTCCAAGGCTTTTGCGCTTGAGCCAAGGCTTCTTTTTGTTTCTGAGCCAACACGAGGTATAGATGTTGGAGCAAAAGAGCTTGTTCTTAATGCTCTTAAGCGATTTAACAAAGAAAATGGCGTAACGATTATTATGGTGTCTTCTGAACTTGAAGAACTTAGATCTATTTGCGACAGAATTGCTATTGTATCGGGAGGAACGATTGCCGGTATTCTTCCGGCTACATCTCCAAGTGAAGATTTTGGTCTTCTTATGGTTAGCAATGTCAGGTAACTGAACAAGGCATAACAGAAAGCATTGACAGGAGAGAAGGATGAGTAAATCTTTGGTTATAGAAAATGCTCCAATAAAGGATAAGATAGATGGTTTTGTAAAGAGCTTTGGACTGCCCAGACTCGTTATAGCGGGCTTTTTACTTGTATTATTTATCATGGCGCCTTTCGTTGGTGCTAACTTTTTTACACAGCTTAGTAATACTGTAAACCGCTTCAGCTGGAATGCAGTTCTTGTATTGGCTATGGTTCCAATGATTCACTCCGGCTGCGGATTGAACTTTGGGCTTCCTTTGGGAATTATATCGGGCCTTCTTGGGGCGACTCTTTCTATTGAAGCAGGTTTTTCCGGCAGTTTCAGCTTTTTCATGGCTATTGTGTTTGCAACACCTTTTGCTCTTATTTTAGGCGCCGGCTATGGATGGCTTTTGAATAAGATAAAAGGCGGAGAGATGATGATTGCAACTTATGTTGGATTTTCAGCTGTCTCTTTTATGTGTATGATGTGGCTTCTTTTGCCTTATTCAAGTCCAACCATGGTTTGGGGGTTTGCAGGAAAAGGCCTTAGAACGACGATTTCTCTTGAAGGGTTTTTTAATGGAGCTCTTTCCAATTTCCTAAAAATAACAATAGGGCACTTTGTGTTTCCTACAGGTACAATTCTTTTCTTTGCAGTGCTTGCTTTTGGAATGTGGGCATTTTTACACACAAAAACAGGAACAGCAATGACAGCTGTAGGTTCAAACCCAACGTTTGCCAAGGCCTCTGGGATTAATGTTGATTTTATCAGGCTTCTTTCTGTTGTAATGTCTACTTGGCTTGCTGCTATTGGAATTTTGGTTTATGAGCAAGGGTTTGGATGGATTCAGCTTTATATGGCTCCTTTCAACATGGCACTGCCGGCGGTATCGGCCATTTTGATTGGAGGTGCGACTGTTAATAAAGCTAACATTAAGAATGTCATTATTGGTACTTTCCTTTTCCAGGGAATTGTTACAATGACTCCTACTATTATTAATAACTTAATGATTATGCTTACAGGAGAAGGTTTGGATATTAGTGAGGTTATTAGAACAATCGTTTCCAATGGAATGATTCTCTATGCTCTTACAAGAAAAGTGGGGGCAACAAGATGAAAAAAGGTTGTGTGAAAGAAATGAAACAAAACAATGCTTCCGTTGGAAATGTTAAAAATGGAAAAAAGCTCTTAAAAAAGACAGGTTCTTTTATCAGGAATAATTCTGTTCCTTTTATGTTTGTTGCTATTTGTGCTGTTTGTATTCCCATTTCCGGGTTCTCTGTAAATTTTCTTTTGTCTGAGATAATTACAAGAATTGCTCGTAATTCATTTTTGATTTTGAGCCTTCTTATTCCAATTATTGCCGGTATGGGTCTTAACTTTGGTATGACGCTTGGGGCAATGGCCGGTGAGATTGGTTTAATTTTTGTGTGTGACTGGCGTATAGCCGGGATTCCCGGCATAATCCTTGCAATGATTATTTCCATTCCAATATCGGTCTTTCTTGGGTGGCTTTGCGGAACCATCATGAATAAAGCAAAGGGCCGTGAAATGATAACCGGCTACATCATGAATTATTTTGTAAATGGTGTATATCAATTGCTGGTTCTTTTTGGAATGGGCGTGATTATTCCAATTATTCATGATGATGTTTTGCTTCCTCGCGGGTATGGTATTAGAAATACTGTGAGCCTTTTGGATATGCGTCAGGCTTTGGATAATTTTTGGGCTATTCATATTGGCGGAGTAAAAATTCCTGTTTTGACGTTCTTGATTATTGGCCTTATGTGTCTTTTCATTTGTTGGTTTAGAAAGACTAAGCTTGGGCAAGATATGAGAGCTGTTGGTCAAGATATGGAAGTTGCACGTGCTGCAGGAATTGCGGTTGAGAAAACTCGTGTTGTTTCAATCATTATTTCTACTGTTTTTGCCGGTTTTGGTATGATTATTTACCTCCAAAATATTGGAAACTTGTCTACTTATACTGCTCACTCTCAAATTGGTATGTTCTGTATTGCCGCTCTTTTGGTTGGTGGTGCCTCTGTTGACAAGGCTTCTATTGGCAATGTGTTTTTGGGCGTTACACTGTTCCACCTTATGTTCATTGTTGCTCCTACAACCGGTGCTGTGATAACCAAAGACTCTATGATTGGTGAATATTTTAGAGTGTTTGTCTCTTATGGGGTTATCACTTTGGCTCTTGCAATGTATGAAAGCAAGAAACGACGTGTTAAGAGTTTAGGAGGACTGGAGCTTGCTATGGCTCAAAAAGATATGCCTCAAACGTCTATGACTCAAGAGGGGTCCTCTTCATCTATAGATGTTTCTGCAACAGGAGGGGAGGCTTAATATGAGTGCCAAGACTATGAAATTTGGTAAATCGTTCTGGTACAGACTTGGAGCAATTGCTCTGCTTTTGATAATTGCTATAATCATGCTGTTTATTGGTCGCAAACATATTGTGTACGTAGACAACAAGACTTTTGAAAGTGATGGAAAATCGTATTCTGCCATGTACAAAGTTGTGGTTTCTTCCCGTAACAACGGCAACAAGAAGCTTTATGCCCGTGAACGAACAGAGCTTGTGATGCAAGGGCAGAGCACAACTCTTCATTTGACTGTCACGAAAACAAAGGCAGGAGCGGAAGAGAGCATTGATTACAAACTTCATGTTCCTTTTAGCAAGGATGCTGTTGTTATCAACATTCCTGCATTGTTAGCCGGTCTTTCTCAAGATGTTTGGATGACAGACTTTGTCTCTTTAGCTACCACTTCTTCTTCAGAGGCCAATACCGTTGACCTTTCTGATGATTTTGGCTTTGGAGAAGATTTGTAAGCGCTTTTTGAAATTTTTTGGAAAAGTTTTTGCAAAAAATTCTGGAATTTATATGTGTTTATATGCACATGCATAAGTCAGTATTCGCTATGTTTTTTCTCCTGTAAAGAGAAATTTCAAGTCTATTGACAAAGATTAAAAGTACCATTATCGTTTTAACGCTATGGATGGGTGTCCGAGTGGTCGAAGGAGGCGGTCTTGAAAACCGTTGAGGTGCAAGCCTCCGGGGGTTCGAATCCCTCTCCATCCGTACCTAGGAGCGATGGCCGAGCGGTCGAAGGCGCTTCCCTGCTAAGGAAGTATACTGGTAACGGTATCCGGGGTTCAAATCCCCGTCACTCCGATAAACGAGATCGTAGCTCAGCTGGATAGAGCATCAGATTGCGGATCTGAGGGTCAGAAGTTCGAATCTTCCCGGTCTCAACAGTCCCCTTGAAAACTCAACGACTAGGCCCCAAGAAGGGGCTTTTTCAGTCTTAAAGGCTCTCTCAAAAAATGGTTTCCACACAAAAAGAGAGTTATACAAAAAGAGAAATTATCAAGTCTTTTGTAAGTGGCATTTTCCGTTTGACATGTCAGCGATGGACAATTGTAACTTCTCAAAAGAAACCAACGGGATTTCTCCTGTTATAGAAACAATAGACCCAAAATCTTCATTTGCGACTGTTGCACTCAAAGAAGTCAAAAGGCGTTTTGTGTTTTCATAAAGGTCATAGCCTATTTCAAGGCAAAAGGCCTCTTTTTCAACAAGTTCTTCTGTATCTATGCCTTCAAGCACAGCTTTTGCACTGTCTCCATATGCTTTTACAAGGCCACCTGTTCCCAGCAAAGTTCCCCCAAAATAACGCACGACAAGTACAATTATGTTTGTTATCCCGGAGCCTTTGAGTACTTCCAAGACAGGACGACCTGCAGTATTTTTAGGCTCATGGTCATCAGAAAAAGAAAACTCATTTCCCATAACAGCAGCATGCACAACATGGGTAGCCCCAAAGTATTTTTTACGGGTTTCTTCCACTAGGGTTTTTACATTAGAAGGAGAAGAACATACTTTTGCAATTGCAATAAATCTGGATTTTTTTACTACAATCTCAACTGTTCGTTCTTCTTTCAAAACTCTCATGTGCAAAACTCCTTTCCAACTACACATTTGCTCACAGCGACAACTGTAAAACTGTTATACGGCATTGCCAAAACATCCTTACAAACACAGCCTTACCAAGTGTAAGAAAAAATGTTACTGCAAACATCTTTACTGCATTGAGCTAAACAGTCGCCGGCTTTCTTAAGAGCCAAAAAATGAGATTCTTGCAACTTAAAAGACAATGCTTCTACATTAGCTTTAAGCTGTTCTTGATTTCTTGCTCCCAAAATGACAGTATCAATTCCGCAGGAGGCAGTCCACGCCAATGCAACTTGCGCACAGGAAATATTATAATAAGAAGCGACTTCTTTCAAAACTTCAAGCAGGTTGTCCAAAGCCTTTCTACAAGGCCCCTTAAAACAGAACAAAGAGGCTCTTGCATCATTTAGTTCGTTTGCACTACGGTATTTACCGGACAAAATTCCCATACCCATAGGACTATAAGACACAAGTTCAATGCTTTTCTCACGGCAAAAAGCAACAAGCTCGTCCAAGGCTCTTGTCCAAAGCAAAGAAATTGGCATTTGCAGACAATCCAGCCTTATATTCTCTTTTTCCAGCGAAGAAACTGTATTTTTCAAAAAATCCAAAGGAGCATTGCAAAGACCTATTTTCTCTATCATTCCCTTCTCTTTGAGAAGTCCAAATTTTGCTATAAAAGATGCATTATCAAATCCTGTTTTAGGCCAGTGCAGGTATAACCTGTTTATTTTTGTAGTACGTAACCTGTTAAGGCTTGTTTTGACAACATCCAAAGGGTTTTTTGTTGTTGGCATAATTTTAGTGTCTATGTCAAATTTTACAGAAGGAAATCTTGAGAGAACTTTACCCAAAAGTTGTTCTGTTTGCCCTTTTCCATAACTTTGAGCTGTATCAAATGCTCTTATGTCAGAGTGCACGGCATACGACAGCAAAGCTTCACTTTCTTTAATGTTTTGACCACTCCAAAAACCATGAGACGGTACAACTTGCCATGTTCCCAATATAAAATTAACCATACTTTTTCCAAAAGATGTTTTGCAAAAACTCTGAAAATAACAGTATTGTTGCAAGACTCTCAAGTCAAGCAAAAATGCACAATCAAAAGAGTAAGCAAAATTGCACAAGCAAGTCTTTATGAGTTGTTAAGAGAGCATTTTTGGAGTAAGCTAACTTGAAGAAAACGATTTGTAAGTTTCAACGAGATTTTGCAAGACTTGTGAACAAAACTAAGGCTTATGGAAAGTTCGCAAAAACTGCAAAAATTGCAAAAACTGCAAAAAGTGCAAAACAGCTCTAAGATATTAAAAGAAAAGGAGTTCTACTATGGGCAAAATTGGAAATATAGCATCTTATATAGACCACACACTGCTTGCTGCAGATGCAACTCAGGACAAAATTCAAAAACTTTGTGACGAAGCCAAAGAATGGCACTTTGCAAGTGTTTGTGTAAATACATGTTGGACAAAATTTTGTGCTGACCAGCTTAAAGATACCGGCGTAAATGTATGCGTAGTTGTAGGGTTCCCTCTTGGAGCAATGTGCACAAAAGCTAAAGCATACGAAGCAAAATGTGCAATTGAAGACGGAGCAACAGAAGTTGACATGGTGATAAATATAGGTTTTTTGAAAGACAAAAAAGATGACCTTGTACAAGAAGATATAAGAGAAGTTAAAAAAGCATGTGGAAACAAGCATTTGAAAGTTATAATTGAAGCATGCCTTTTGAGTGAAGAAGAGAAGATTAGGGCTTGCAAGCTTGCAGCCAAGGCCGGGGCCAATTTTGTAAAAACTTCCACAGGTTTTTCAAAATGGGGAGCAAAAGAAGAAGATGTTGCTCTCATGCGAAAGACTGTAGGTGATAACGTTGGTGTCAAGGCTGCCGGCGGTATCAGAACATATGAAGATGCTGTAAAAATGATTAATGCAGGTGCAAACAGACTGGGTTGCAGTGCAGGGATTGCAATAGTGCAAGGACAAAAAGAAAACAACTGACAAGGCCGGCAAATAGATAAGAAGAAAAAATAGGACGTTATATGGTTTCAATTGATACTATAGATTCAAGTGAGGATTTTCTTAAAAGTCTTGGGTTTCCAACACTTGAAGTGCATAAATCTTTTTCTCATTTTGATTTCACCCGCCCCGGCAGACGCGTTCTTTTGATAGGCCCAATGGGCTCCGGAAAGACAGAATTTGCTGCCCGTGTATGGCGAGATGCCTCTGTTGCGCAAAAGAAAGGCTCTAAGGTGCGGGATCTTACAAGTTCCGGAGAGGTTGATAGAAGACATGTATTTTTCATAAGAAGCCAGTTGGACGGAAGCCGTTTTCAAGAATATCCGCAAGATGCAATGGCTTTTAGGAGCGGTTACATCAGGTGTGGTGAGAATATTGCACACATAAGAGATTCTTTTGATTTTGAGAAAGTACTGGAAGATAATCCTACAGTTGGAACGTATATTATAGACGAAGCTTCTTTTTTTGACGAAAGACTTGCGTATGTAGTGCGCAATGCAAGCGTAGAAAAAGGAATAATGTTCATATTTCCAACCCTTATTCTTAATTTTAGGCGCGACATTTTTAATGCATCGGCCCGTCTTATGCTTGATATTGCAACTGATGTCATTCCTCTTACAGCTTATTGCGAGCATGAAGATTGCATAAAAGACGCATTTTACACATACCGGTACTACGATGTAGACGGCAAAGAATGTCCTGCCCTGTATTTTGACCCTTTGATTGTAGTTGGCGGAGACGGCATCAAAACCGGGTCTGTCAGCCCAAATTATGCATCAAGGTGCGATGAACACCACTTTTTGCCTGGCAAAGAGTACACTTTCTTTAACCTTAAGCCTCTTGCTCAGGAAGCCAGCAAAGGCAATGTAAAACGCTTGCGCAATGAGATTGAAAACTTAAAATACAACATTAGAAAAAGCGAACTTTACAAGAATATTTGCACGCGGTACAAAGGAAATCCAAACGAGGAAATATATTTCAACTCTCTTAAACCCGATTATATTGCAGAAAAAGCCCTTATTTTCCTTTTTAATGAGCAAAATCTGGTTTCTGAAGACTTGCTTGTACGCTTTGTAAATGAGCTTTCCCTGAACAAGGAATACATGACAAAAACACTTTCAGACAACAGGCGCCCTGTTTCTCTGGACCAAGGCCTGTTGTTTTAATACATTCCTTAATTTTATGTTGGAGGTCTTATATGCATCAACTTGCACAAAAACTGAATGAAACACTGGACTTAACGTGTGTTGGGACTATGTTATCTAGTTATGGCAGGCGAATGTATGTCCCAAAGGGAATAATAGTCCAATCGACAGAAGCAGGTCAAAAAGCAAATAAGTTTAATGCAACAATTGGTGTTGCGCTTGAGCATGGTACTGCTATGTGCCTTGCGCCCATGAGAGAGCATTTTGCGCCAAGTATGAAGATAAGTGAAATTTTTCCGTATGCACCAATGGGAGGAGTGCCCGCCCTTAGAGCATTGTGGAAAGAAAGAATGTATGAGAAAAATCCAACAATGAAGGGCAAAAATGTTTCTCTTCCTGTTGTAACAAGCGGTCTCACAAATTCTTTAAGTCTTGTTTTTTCTCTTTTTGTCGATGATGGTGACAATGTAATACTTCCTGATATGTATTGGGAAAATTACGATTTGATAATTGATGAGCGAAGCCTGTCCAACAAAGTTTTGTTCCCAATGTTTGCGAACGGGCAGTTCAATGTTGCAGGGCTTGAGAAAGTTTTGGAGAATACAGTTGAAAAGAAAACTGTGGTTTTACTTAATTTTCCCAATAATCCAACGGGGTATTCTCCAACAAAAGACGAAGTATTAAAAATTGTTGAAGTTCTCAAAAAATACTCTAATTTGGGCAAAAAGCTTATAGTTATTACCGATGACGCTTATTTTGGGCTATTTTTTGAAGATGACGTATGTAAAGAAAGTCTTTTTGCATATCTTTGTGATTCTTCAGAAAACTTGCTTGCAATCAAATGCGATGCAGCAACAAAAGAAGAACTTGTATGGGGGTTTAGAACTGCTTTTATAACTTACGGTTGTAAAAACATGACAAATGCTCAATATGATGCTCTTGTTCAAAAAACTCTTGGAGCTGTAAGAGGAAGTCTTTCCAGTTGTACTACAGCATCCCAAAATATCCTATTGAAAGGAATGACAAGTCCTTCTTACTATGAGCAAAAGAAAGAAGCTGTAAATAAGATTGAAGCCCGCTATAAAGCATTAAAAGAGGCTCTTGCGGAGCATAAAGAAGAAAAAGAGCTTGAAAGTCTTCCTTTTAACAGCGGTTATTTTATGACTTTCAAGTGTCTTTGTGATGCAGAGTCCTTAAGACAGTTGCTTTTAGATAAATACGGCACAGGTGTCATAAGACTTGACGACCATCATGTAAGAATTGCTTTTTCAAGTGTTGATGTAGAGAATATTTCTTCTCTTGTAGCTGTTTTATATACAGCAGCACGAGAGGCTTTGGGCTTTCGTTCGTAAAGACGGTAGCATTAGGCCTCATTGTATTTGTGTAAATTATTCTTGGATGTAAGAAGCAAGGTCGTTGGCATAAGAAGTGAGCTCTGTTCCTGTTTGGGAAGAAGGAGCAACCAGGCCGTCTTTGCCCTCGCAATGTACAATTCCTTGAACAGGTTGCGTGCAGTGAGGTATCTCGTTATGAATGCCAAACGGGATGTGCAGCATGCCCATGCTTTGCGCCCAATAAATGAGAGTGTCTAAAGTTCTTGTTCCTTCACAAAGTGAGTTGCGACATGTGGTGAAACAAGCAAAGAATTTAGGTTCAAGAACTTTGCCTTTGCACATTGGAAGAGTACTGTCTATAAAGGATTTCATCTCTGCTGTAACGTTTCCAAAGACTGTTGGACAGCCAAGAATAATCATATCGCTTTTCAAAAGTTTTTCACATGTAGCAACCGGAAGAGCCATAATGTCTTCGTAGCAGTTATTTACTGTCTCTGATTCGTTTGCGAGAATGTGCAAATCATTGTCTTCAACTCTGTAAAACCGTACATCTACATTTCTTTTTTCCAGTTCGTCTTTAAGGAATGCTCCCATTGTATAACAGTTACCGTTTACACTGTGGATGATTATACTGCAACGTTTCATTGTCGTCTCCTATGTTATGAAGTATACAATGAAAAAGACAGATTGCAAAATTAAAGACAAAAACTCTTAGTATTGATATGCTTACAAAAACGCTTAAAAAGCTTTTAAGACTGTAAAATATAAACGTGAAATATAAACGTGAAATATAAACGTGAAATATATAATTTTGAAATGGAAGAGCTTGGATGAAAAAAATAAATAGACTTAAGTTGTTGCTCTGTTATGCCTCCGGGGCTGTTATAACATTGGTGCTTCTTGTTATAAGAGGTGCTTTTACAGCAAAAAGCAATGTAGATGCCGTACGGTTGACTTGTGATGCCTTTTTTGTAGCTGGAGCTTTTCTTTTACTGGCAGGAGCTTTAATTTGGGTCTTGGATAACGGCGTAACAGACGGAATAACATATTCTGCAAAGAAGATTTTTGATTTGAGAAGAAAAGATTACGAGGACAATCGCAGAGAATCTTATAGTGAATATAAGGAAAGAAAGCACAAAAACAAGGGAACGGTTCTTGAATTTCTTATTGCAGGCGGTGGCTATTTTCTTGTTTCAATTGTGTTACTTTTTGTCTATAATTCGTTATAATAATAACAAAGCTTGTTAAAAAAAGCGATTTGCGTTTAGTGGTTGAAAGAATTTCTATCCATTGTTAAAATATAGTTCCAAAAATGTCACTATTTGACATTTGTAAAAGGTTTTTACAAGAACCGTGTGCGCGTGCGTGCAGACGTATGCGTAAAGAAATTTATTGCGTTTATTACGTTCGGACGTGGTTCGAAAAGAGAATAAACCCTTTTATGGAGGAGATAGAAATGAAAAAACTGGCATTAGCTTTGCTGATTGTTTCACTTCTTCTTTGTGTTTCCTGTGGAAAGAAAGAAGAAACAGTTGCAACAGCAACAACAGTAACAACAGTTGAGACACCTAAGACAGAAACTCCGGTTGTACCTGCAACATATACATACAACGAAGCTTTGTCTGTCTTCCCAACCAACTGGAACACTCATACTTACGAAACCAACACTGAAACAGAGATTGGCAGCTACATTGAAGACGGTTTCTATACATTTGATTACAACGAAGATGAAACCGGATACAAAGTTGTTCCTGCTCTTGCAGTAGGCGAGCCAAAGGATGTCACTTCTGATTATGTTGGACAGTATGGCATTACAGAGGATTCTGTAAACCAGGTTTATGTCATCACAATCAGACAGGACCTTAAATGGGATGACGGCACACCTATTACAGCTACAGATTTCGTAGAATCTCAAAAGAGACTTATCAATCCGGTTGCTCAAAACTACAGAGCTGACAACCTTTATTCCGGAAACATGGTTGTTTACAATGCAAAAGAGTATCTCTATCAAGGAAAGACAGTTGACCTTGATAACGGTGCTAATGCCGGATATACAATGGCAGACCTTCACAAGGGAGCTGATGGCCAGTATTACACAGCCTCTGAAGAGCCTGTTTACATTGGTCTTGATTTCTCTCTTGCTTGGACAAGCGGCAACACTCTCAACGATTATGTTGGAGCTTACGGGGCTGATTACTTTGATGTAACCAACTGGGATACACTCATTGCAATGGCAGACAGCAAGGGTCTTATTCCTCTTTCAGATGAGAACTATGCACTCTTTGTTCCTGTCGTAACAGGCAACCCGGCTTGGGGAGAGACAGAGGACGATGTTCCTAACTACTTGGTATATTCTTCTACATTCCCGGAAATGGATTGGTCACAGGTTGGATACCAGGCATTAAGTGACTATGAGATTCTTATTGCTCTTACAAAGCCTCTCAAAGGCTTCTATCTTCTCTATTCTCTTACAGGCACAAACCTCGTAAAGATTGACCTTTATGATGCATGTACAAGCATTGTTGACGGTGTTTATACAACAACATACTGCACATCTGCAGAGACCACACCTTCTTATGGTCCATACAAGCTCACATCTTTCCAGGCTGACAAGCAGTTTGTACTTGAAAGAAACGAGAACTATTATTTGTTCAACGACAATCCAAACTTGTATCAGACAACAAAGATTGTTGCAGACTATGTACCTGAAGCTTCTACAAGACTTGAGCTCTTCCTCCAGGGAAAGCTTGACGGTTATGGACTTACAGTTGATGACATGAAGACATATTCATTGTCTGACTACTGCTACTACACACCTGGCGACAGCACATTCTTCATGGCATTTAACCCAGATCCTGAGAAACTTGCCAACATGCAGGCTGCAGCAGGTGCAGGTATTAACAAGACAATCCTTACTCTTCTTGAGTTCAGACAGGCAATGAGTTTCGCTCTCAACAGAGCAGACTTCTGTCTTGCAACAAGCCCGACTAATGCTCCGGGATTTGCTCTCTACTCAGATCTCATCATTTGTGACCCTGAAAACGGAACACCTTATCGTTCAACAGATCAAGCCAAGAACGTTCTTGTTAACTTCTGGGGTCTCACAGAAGACATTGGCGAAGGCAAGCTTTATGAAGATGTTGACGAAGCAATTGATTCCATTACCGGATACAACCTCACAAAGGCAAAACAGCTTTACGATGTTGCATACGACAAGGCAATTGCACAGGGCCTCATGAGCGAGACCGATGTCGTTGAGATTAAGATTGGAACTCCAAACTCAACTTCCAAGTTCTACAACAACGGTTATGAGTACCTCGTAAACTGCTTCACAGAAGCTGTTAAGGGAACAAAGTTTGAAGGAAAGCTCAGATTCACAAGAGACGATACTCTTGGAAACGGCTTTGCCGATGCTCTCAAGAACTGCCAGGTTGACATGCTCTTTGGTGTTGGTTGGACAGGTTCTACACTTGACCCGTATAACCTCATGGAAGCTTATACAAACCCAACATACCAGTACAATCCATGCTGGGATACCTCAACAGAGACTTTGACAATTGAGGTAAACGGCAAGAATTACACGGCAACTGTCAAGGATTGGAACGACATCATGCTTGGTGAAAAACGTTCAATCAAGGGCGAAGACGGAACACTTATTGAATATTCTTGCGGTGACTCTGATGGCGATTCTGAGACAAGACTTGATATCCTTGCAGCTCTCGAAATGGCTGTTTTGATGACTTACGAAGAAATTCCTATCATGGGAGACTCTTCTGCAAGCCTCAAGGGTATGCAAATCAAGTACTACACAGAGGACTACATCTTTGGAATGGGTCGTGGTGGACTTAAATATTACACATACAACTATTCCGATGCTGACTGGGATGCATACTGCAAGTCTCAGAACTACGAACTTAAATACAACTAGGAATAGTTTTATTGAAGAAAATACTTCATCGACACTCAAAACGGGTGTCGATGAGGTTTTTTAACTTTGTTAAGGAGTTTTATAGTAATACATAGAAATATCTTTTGCGTGTTTTTACATTGGCCTGAAAGACTTGAAAGATGAAAAGAGGTCAAAAAGATACTTCTGCGCATTGCCATAGAGAGAGGTTGAACATGGTTAAATATGTCATAAAGCGTGTACTTCTCATGCTTCTGACGTTTTTTGTGATTATATCGGGATGTTTCCTTTTGATTAGACTGCTTCCAAATATTCCGGCTCAGCAGTTTGGCAAAGACATGTCTCTTGTACTTCAAAGAAGAGTAAGACAAGGTCTTGTTGATGCAAACGGAAACGCAATCCCTTTAATGCAACAATATTGGAATTTCATTACGCGAACCCTTTTGTCCGGAGACTGGGGTGTTAGCGAATCGTTGTATATTGGACAGGATTGTATGCAAATATTCCTTAGCAAACTTCCCGCAACAATTCTTTTGAATGTATATGCAATGGTTTTCGCCGTACCGCTTGGGCTTTTGCTTGGAATTTATGCAGCACTTAAGAAAAATAAGTGGCAAGACCATTTAATTTCAACAGGAGTAATGATTTTTGTATCTGTCCCAAGTTATGTATATGCGTTCTTGGTACAGTATTTTCTTTGTTTCAAACTAAAATTATTTCCTCTTGTAATGAATAGCGGGCGGGACTATTTTTCGTTTGCAATGTTCCATTCCATGTTGCCGGCTGTCATTTCCTTGGCATTTGGTTCAGTTGCCGGCTTTGCCCGTTTTACCCGTGCAGAGCTCACGGAAGTTCTAACAAGTGAGTATCTTCTTCTTGCAAGAACCAAGGGATTGACTAAGGCTCAAACAACAAAAAGACACGCACTTAGAAATGCAATGGTTGTTATTTTGCCAATGATTATTGCTGAGTTCATAGGAATTATTGGAGGATCTCTCATAATTGAGAACATCTTTGTTGTTCCGGGCGTTGGACCTTTGTATGTTAACTCAATTACGGCGCTTGATTACAACTTCTTTATGCTGTTGTCTGCATTCTATACGATTATTGGACTGGCATCCGGAATTTTGCTTGATTTGAGTTATGGTTTCATTGACCCAAGAATCAGAATAGGGAGCAAGGCAAATGGAAAATACTAACAACTATACTAATATACCTGCAGAGAAGTTCCGTTTTACCAATAATCGCTCCTCCAGTGATGAAAAATTCAAAACAAAACAAATCGGTTATTTTGAAGATGCATGGCATAGATTCAGAAAAAACAAGAGCTCAATTGTAGCTACAATCATCATTGTTGTTCTTGTTCTTTATGCCATAATTGTTCCTCTCTTTTGCGAAACTTCTTATTCAAAAAGCTTAACTGATACAACATACCTTACATATACGAAACTTCTTCCAAAATCAAAACACTTTCAGTGGCTTGGTTGGGACGGATGCCATAAAGTTCAACTGACGGAAACAAACCTCAATTATTACAGAGCAATTGAAGAAGAAACCGGCATGGACGTTGTACGTAAAGTTTACGGCTCTGAAGTAACAGACGACGGAAGAACATTATATACTGCAAAAATTGACAGTTATACATCAAACGGTTTCTTATACATGACGCTTTCTCAGGAGCAGTATGACAGTCTTCAGGCATGGCAGGATGAGACCGGAATACAGGTAATTTATCCTGCAATTAAAACCAAAAACGTAACTGATGCAAATATTTGGTATGAAGCTAATGCAAAAGGTGTTGCAACTCTTGATAAAGAAGGAAACTTCATTGCTGATTACAAGACAAGCGGTAACGACGGTAGCTATGATTCTTTGAGAATTGAGGGAGACCCGGGGCTTGATGACATTAATGCCAAAGACAGGTACCGTTATGCAACTGTTACAGGAGATTCGTCATCGGTCTCGTATAAGTGTCGTATTTTCAAGTATACATATTTCCAGTACAGGTATGGTTTTGAGCCATGCTTTACGTTTGGCACAAATTCATTGGGACAGGATATTTTTACCCGTCTTGCAAAAGGTGCCAGGTTCTCCTTTTTGTTTGCTATTGCTGTTTCAATTATAAATCTTTTCATAGGCTCCATGTATGGTGCCGTTGAAGGTTATTTTGGTGGAACATTAGACCTTCTCATGGAAAGAATCAGCGATATTTTGGTAGACATTCCTTTTATGGTTGTAGCCACACTGTTCCAGTTGCACTTGGCAAAGAAAGTGGGTCCCGTTTGGAGCCTGTTATTTGCTTTCGTTCTTACCGGATGGATTGGCATGGCGTCCAGAGTAAGAATGCAGTTCTATAGATTCAAGGGTCAGGAATATGTTTTAGCTGCCCGCACTCTTGGAGCTGGAAACGGACGTCTTATGTTCAAGCATATTTTCCCTAACTCTTTGGGAACTCTTATAACAGGTTCTGTTCTTGTAATTCCCGGTGTTATTTTCAGCGAATCAAGCTTAACTTACCTTGGAATTATCAACCTTGAAAGCTCTACTATGACAAGTGTTGGAACAATGCTTGCAAATGGAAAAGATTACCTTGCAACATATCCGCATATAATATTCTTCCCGGCATTGTTCATCTCTTTGCTTGAGATTTCGTTTAACTTGTTTGGAAACGGACTTAGAGACGCTTTCAACCCGGCACTTAGAGGAGCAGACGAGTAATGAGTAACGAAAGAGAAAAAAAACTGCAAGTCAAAGATTTAACAATATCTTTTAGAACAATAAACGGGAAACTACAGGCTGTAAGAGACATCTCTTTTGACCTTTACAAAGGAGAAACTCTTGCAATCGTAGGAGAATCCGGTAGTGGAAAATCTGCAACAAGTAAGACTATCTTGGGGATATCGGCTGCAAATACAATAGTTGAAAGCGGTGAAATTCTTTATGACGGTCGAGACCTCTTGAAAATAAGTGAAGATGATTATCATAAAATCCGCGGTGATAAGATTTCCATGGTATTCCAGGACCCCTTATCTTCATTAAATCCAATCATGAGAATTGGAAACCAAATCACAGAGGCAATGTTATTGAAGAACAAGGCAAACAGGCGTGAAAGTCATAAAAAACTTACTGCAACTCTTGTAAACCTTGATATTGCAATGAAAGAAAGCGGATGCGCGCAAGACAGCACACGTTTTGTTACATTTAAGAAAATCATTGGAGTGCAGTCTAAATATGAAGCTCCGTATTCTCAGGCACATTCCAATGCCATTGCCGGTTTGAAGGCAGCAGAAGACATGCTTCTTGCCATAAGAAAAGAAGCTGTTTCTAATCCTGTCTCTGAAACAAAAGAAGTTGCAGATTACTTCAAAGCTTCTGTTGACAGATTTGTTGTCAATGACAAAGAGACAATAAAAGAGCTTTATTCTTCACTTATGAAAGCAGCTCGTAAAGCCGGTAAAACACATGATTTTACAGAACTTACAAAGCTGCTTGAAAAAGGTGTTGAGATACTCAAAAAAGCTCTTAACGAAGACACTCCTGACTTTTTTGCTTTAGGTTGTTGGACTATTCTTGACGGCAATGTCTTACAAGATGAAAATGCTGCTCAGCTTAATGAAAAAACATCTTCCAGTTTGCACAGCTCTTATATAACAAATTTCATCGCTGACATTAAAACAGCACTTGAATACACTTCCACGAAGTCTGTTGAAGATATGAAAGTTGCAATTTCCTGTATTGGAGAAGTCAAAAGAAGACTTTCTTCTGACATGCCGGAGAAGGCTGTTGCTGAAAAACTTGCAAAAGAAGTGGCCGATTCTGTTGAAAAAGCTATAGACCCACTTGAAACGGTAAAAGACAGTTATGCTTATACTTTCCGTGTAAGTTTGGCAAGTGCAGTCAAAACTTATTATGATGACATTGCCCGTAACCTTGCAGAAGAAAAGCGATATTTCAAACAGACTGCCCGTTATGAAAGACTTGAAGCTAAAGGTAAAGCTCCAGAGGCTAAGGTTGCACCGTTGTCTCTTGCAGACTTGCACCTTGTTCAGGAAAATCTTTTGAAAATTCTTTCCAATATGCAAGAGCAGTTTGAAAAAAGAATAGAAGATGTTTCTAAATTCTCTTTTGAAGAAAGAAGCGTGTCTTTTATGTTGTGGCTTCGTGACACAGCAATGGCAGAGATAAAAGTTGTAACAAAATCAATGGCTAAAGACCGTGCCATTAGAGTTATGGAGCAGGTTGGAATTACAGAGGCCAGAAAGAGATACAAACAGTACCCGTTTGAGTTCTCCGGCGGTATGAGACAGCGCATTGTTATAGCAATTTCTCTTACTGCAAATCCTGATATTCTCATTTGCGACGAACCTACAACAGCTTTGGATGTGACAATACAGGCACAAATTCTTGAGCTTATAAACAAGCTCAAAAAAGAAAGAAATCTCTCTGTAATATTTATTACTCATGACCTTGGTGTTGTTGCAAATATGGCAGACAGAATTGCAGTTATGTATGCCGGCAAGATTGTTGAGTACGGTACAGCTGATGAAATTTTCTATTCTCCTGCACATCCTTACACTTGGGCTCTTTTGGCGTCCATTCCGGATTTGGACAGCAAAGGTAATAAACTTGAGTCTATTCCGGGAACACCTCCAAACATGATTTATCCGCCCAAAGGCGATGCTTTTGCTCCAAGAAATAAATATGCTATGGAAATTGATTTTGAGCAACAGCCTCCAATGTTTAAGATTTCAGACACTCACTATGCAGCTACATGGTTGTTGCATCCAAATGCACCACATGTAGAGATGCCTGAAATCGTTCGTGACCGTATTGCAAGAATGAACAACGGAGGTGCTAAATGAGTGAAGAATTGTTAAGGGTTGAAAACCTATGCCAGTATTTCAAACTTGATAGGCACACTGTCAATAAAGCTGTCGATAACGTTAGTTTTGACATTAAAAAAGGCGAAGTTTTTGGTCTTGTAGGAGAGTCCGGGTGTGGAAAAACAACAACCGGTCGTTCCATTATTAGGCTGTATGACTGCACAAGCGGAAGTGTTTATTTCAAAGGCCAAAGGATTTGTGCAGGAACAAAGTCTTATAAAGATGCGCTATCAAGTGCAAAAAAAGAAAAAGCCTCCTGTAAGGATTCATCAAGACTTGCAAAGCTAGATAATATCATTGCTCATAACAAAGAAGAGATTAAGAAGGCAAAAGAAGACCACAAAAAGGTTGACCGCAGTCTCTTAAATCAAATTCAAATGATTTTCCAAGACCCAATAGCCTCTCTTGACCCAAGAATGACAGTCCGTGACATTATTGCTGAAGGCTTAATCATCAAAGGGGTTAAAGACAAAGATTATATAGACCAAAAAGTTTATGAAATGCTTGAGACTGTTGGACTTGTACGTGAACATGCTTCCCGTTATCCTCATGAGTTTTCCGGTGGACAGAGACAAAGAATTGGAATTGCACGTGCAATTATCATGCAACCGTCTTTGATTATTGCTGACGAGCCTATCAGTGCTTTGGATGTTTCCATTAGAGCTCAGGTTATGAATCTTCTCAATGACTTGCGTGAAAGCATGGGTCTTACAATTCTTTTTATTGCACATGATTTGAGTGTTGTAAAATATTTTTCTGACAGAATTGGCGTCATGTATTATGGAAAAATGGTTGAGCTTGCAACAAGTGAAGAGCTTTTCAAACATCCTCTTCACCCTTATACAAGGTCTTTGTTGAGTGCAATTCCTCAGCCGGATCCAAATTATGAGAAAAACAGAAAGAGAATTGTCTATAACCCAATGGCAGACCATGACTACAGAAACAGCGTTCCTTCTTTTAAGGAAGTAGAGCCCGGACATTTTGTATTGTGTGATGATGCTGAATTTGAACAGTACTCAAAGATAGTAAAATCTTGAGTGACAAGTTGTAAGACAATCATAGTTTGGGAAAACAAAACTTAGAGAAGCAAGACTTGGAGAAATAGGATTTAGGATGAAACTTTCGCAACCAAAGAGCGCAAGAGCTATAAATAAAGCCAGGGTATTGGGGGCTTTGAGAAAAAGTGACAACCTTTCAAAGGCCAATCTTGCGCGTATTCTTGGTTTGAATAAAGTCTCTGTTGGAGAAATTGTAGACTCCCTTGTAGAAGAGCACTTTGTAGAAGAGATTGGAAAACTTGAGAGTACCAACGGGCGTCGTCCTACAGCTTTGCGCCTTGTTTCAAGTGCTGCTTTTGTTCTTTCTGTAGATATTGGAAGAAGAAATACGACAGTGTCTCTTTGCGACCTTAAGGCCCAACCAATTAAATTTGAGAGAATGCCCACTAATGGCGATGTCAAAGTTGAAGAATTTTGCGTTAGTATTATCAAAAGCTGTATGCGAGTTATGAAGCTTGTGCCGTCTTCTCAAGTCTTGGGTGTTGGTATTTCTGTAGGCGGGCGCATATCTTCTGACAATTCTGTTATTTTGGAATGTCCATATCTTCCGTGGAAAAATATTCCCATATGCGAAGCTTTTTCTCAAGTTTTGAAAATCAAAACAACAGTTTCCAATTCTACAACGGCTTTGGTTACAGCAGAGCGTTTTGTATCAGGAAAAAGCGCTTTACCGGAAAGAATCGGGCCCGTCATGTATTTGGATTGGGGTGATGGTTTTAGGCTTGCTTTTGTAGAAGACGGAAGAGTTTTTGGCTCCTGTAATGATTTTGGGCACTTGAAAGTTTCTCAAACAGGGCTTTGCTGGTGCGGAGAAATTGGCTGTCTTGAATCTTGTGCAAGTGCTTGGGCTCTTTCCAATAACATGGAAGCCCACCTTAAAGACTTATGGACTAAAGTAGATGAAGAAGTTTTGTCTTATTTAGGAAAAGCTTTGAATATTGCATCGCAGGTTGTCGGCTCTTCTAAAGTTATCATTGGAGGCGAGGGCTCAACCATTGACGAGTCTCATTTGAAAACGCTTAGAAGCTTTTGCAAAAATCTTGAAATTGAACGCTCAAATCTTGGCGATAAAGCCAATATGATAGCCGGTGCAGAAATTGCTTTGGACAATTGGTTTTACAAGACAACTCTTCTTGAAGAAGTAAAAGACTTACTGTAGAGATTTTTTCAAACTATGTTTTCACAAACTGTGTTTTCTCTTGCCGTCAGAAGTTGTTTTTATTAACTTTTATGAAGCGTGGAGGAATTATGGAAAGAAAACAATTTAAGACAGAAGTATCAGAGCTGTTGAATCTGATAATTCATTCATTATATTCACACAAGGAAATCTTTCTTAGAGAACTTATTTCCAATGCATCTGATGCACTGGATAAGCTTAAATACAAAACACTTGTTGATGGAAATACTCCGGAGGGTGAACTTAGAATTGATATCTCATTTACAGAGGGCGACAAGAGAACATTAACGATAGCAGACAACGGTATTGGAATGACTCATGATGAGCTTAATGAAAATTTGGGAACAATTGCCCGTTCCGGAACGAAGCATTTTTTGTCCAATTTGACAGACGAACAGCGTAAGGACAGCAATCTCATTGGCCAGTTTGGAGTGGGATTTTATTCAGCTTTCATGGTATCTGACAAGGTCGAAGTTACGTCAAAAGCTTACGGAAGCAATGAAGCTTTCAAGTGGACAAGTGACGGCAAAGAGAAGTATACAATTGAGGAATCTGTGCGCGAAAGCTGTGGTACGACGATTGTCCTGCATTTGAATGATGAGGGCAAAGAATATGCAAACCGATGGCAAATAGAAAATCTCGTTAAACAGTACAGTGACCATATTGCTTACCCAATTTACCTCTCTTATGACCAAAACACGTATGATGACAAATATAATGTTACCGGAAGCGAGCATAAGGTAGAGAAAATCAATAGTGCTGCGGCTCTTTGGGCAAGAAGTAAGAGTTCTTTGAAAGATGAAGATTACAATGAATTTTACAAAAACACTTACTATGACAGCGAGAACCCTCTTTTTTACATTCATACTAAGGCCGAGGGTGCAACTGAGTACACAACGCTGTTCTTTATTCCTGCAAAGGCTCCGTTTGATATGTATCATGCTAATTATAAACCAGGTGTCAAACTTTATGTTAAACGCGTTTATATAACAGATGACGAAAAAGAGTTGCTTCCTACATATCTTAGATTTGTACGCGGTGTAATTGACAGCGAAGATTTGCCTCTTAATGTTTCCCGAGAGATTTTGCAACAGAACAAAGTTATGATGACTATTAGGAATGCTTCCGTTAAGAAAATCTTGGGAGAATTTAAGAAGATTGCAGAGCAAAATCCGGATTTGTATACAAAATTCATTGAACAGTACAATCGCCCTCTCAAAGAAGGCCTTTACCAAGATTATGCAAATAGAGAAGAGCTTTTGAACCTTGTGCGTTTTAAGAGCTCTGCTGTTGACGGTTATACTTCTCTTAAGGCATACAAGGAGCGTATGACCGCAGACCAAAAGAGCATTTATTACATTACAGGCTCTGACGAGAAGACTCTTAAAAATTCTCCTCTTCTTTCTTCTTATAAAGAAAAAGGAATTGAAGTTCTTCTTATGACTGATGATATTGATGATATTGTCATTTCTTCTGTTGGTAAGTTTGAAGATGTTCCTCTTAAAGCTGTCAACAAGAGTGGAGCCATGGATGACTTTGTATCGGAAGACGAGAAGAAGAAAGCTCAAGAAGATGGCTTAAAGATTACAGAAAAGCTCAAAAAAGCTTTGGGCAGCGCTGTAAAAGATGTTATTGTCTCTTCAAGACTTTTAGATGTCTCTGCTGTTGTTGTAACTGATGAAAATGACCCGTCTGTTCAAATGCAGCAGCTTCTTAAAACAATGGGGCAGTCCAGCTACGAGGATGTTGCGCCAATTTTGGAAGTCAACCCAAATGATGCTTTTGTAAAACGCATTGTAGATTCTGACGACGAAACATTTATCTTTAACGCGGCAAGTGTTTTGCTTGACCAGGCCCTTTTGTCAGATGGTGTTATGCCAAAGAACCCTGCAGATTTTGCAAACAAACTTCATTCTTTGCTTGCATAAAGCAACTTTATAAACAAAGGCCGTAGATGTGAGTTGAAAATCCCACAGCTACGGTCTTTGTTTTACTTCTTATCTAACCCAATGAGATAGATTTCAAAACTGTCTGTCCTGCATGCTTTGGGTTTTAGGGTTTTGGCTTTGGTAAACATAGTGCGCATAGTTTGCAAAATTTGCTGTTGCCCGCCACCTTGGAAGATTTTTATGACCAAATTCCCGTGAGTTTTGAGCTGTTCCTGTGCAAGAAGAACAACTTGTTCGGCAAGCCATTCACTTCTTGTGGTGTCAACAGTGCGGTTACCGGTTGTCATGGGCGCTGCATCACTTATGATGGCATCAAAAGGTCCGTGGCTTATAAGTTTTTCTCTAATTTCTTTAGAAAACGCGTCGCCCACATATGCTGTAACAGTAGGGGGAACAGGGTTAAGATTCAAAGGATTGAGGTCCACGCTAACAATGGAGCCTTTGCCTTTAAGAAGCATTCTATGGGTATACAGTGTCCAACTGCCTGGAGCTGCTCCCACATCAAGTACAGTATCACCGCTTTTTATAATATTGTTTGCTTTTTGAATTTCTTCCAACTTGTAGACACTACGGGCGGGATATCCTTCTTTGTGAGCCCGTTGCGTATAGGAGTCAGCTGTATCTCTTTTGCTTGTTGCCATGCTTATTTATACCCTTATACCTTTGTGCTTTTCAATGGGAAGATTATAAGACTTGATAAAAAGAGCTTTGCTAAAGAACTGAAAACAAATTGAGCAAATTATTTTGACACAATTCTTAATATGCTCTCATTGGGCGCACGTTGTACTTATCTCTTTGAGGTTTCTTACTCAAAGTTGCAACTTCATAGTCTTTCTTAAACTTAATTGCCTTGGCTTTGTTGTCAGGATCTTGCTCGCTTTTATCACTGGACCAGTAATACTCAAGGTCTTTGAATTCCCCCATGTCTTCTTTTGCCAAATTCTCATACATAAGATTAAGGTTATATGCATTTGGAAGAGACCAGTCGTCATACACTTTCCCATTTACTACTGTAAAATAGGCTTCACATTCTAAAATAGCGTCAGAGTAGGAATATTGTTCGTCTAAATCCAAAGGAGCTGCTTCAAGATATCTCCAGCCATTGGAATAATCTCCTGCATCATAAAATACTATTCCTCCTCCAAGACCTGTTTTACCAATTATGGAAGACTCTTCATCTTCACAGGAAACAAGCAAAGAGATAGTAATAAAGATAAGAAGTGTTAATAACAGAGCTTTTTTCATGATTCAAAAAAGGCTGTCCTAAATTAAGACAGCCCAAACCTTAGATGATATTATGATATAAGGAAGTATTTTGCAAATACTTCTAAAATATTAGAGAGCGTAAGTTACTCCAATATATGGGCGAATGTAGAAGTTAGCTACGCTAAATGTGTCACCATCTTCTTTCCAGGCGTTGGTAACTATTTTAACAGCTTTTGAAGTGTTAACAAAGAACCATGCACCTGTTACACCACCTGTAACAGAGATGTCATCAGTGATTTTATAAGATCCTTCAAGTCCAAGATTGAGACCAAAAGCAACATTGTAGAGCTCAGAATCTTCAAATGCATCACTGTAAGCGGTCACCTCATCCCATTCGTTATAGCCCTTTAGAAGATGTCCTGAAACCATCTCAAGTCCTGCAAGACCGGCAACAGAAATCTTTTCATTGATTGAGTATGTATATTTTGCATCAAGAGCAACATCAACATAAAGGCCGGCTCTCTTAGCTGTTTTTGCGGTGTCAGGATCTTCGTCTGCGTGTTGTGTAACAAAAGTTGACTTTCCTGCAAACATCATTCCAACATTTGCTACAACACCCCAATTCTTGTCAAAATCATATTCTCCTGTGAGATTGAAAGCAAAACCATTATTCTTTGCTTTAACGATAACAGTGGAGTTGGCATCAGTGTCTTTCATTATTCCGGTATCAAAACCCCAACCAAGCTGTCCGCCAACTTTGAAGCCTGAATCTTTTGCAAAAAGTCCTGAAAGAGCAAGGACTAAAACTAACAAAACAATTATACTTTTCTTGTTCATAAGTACTCCTTTGCAAGGCAAAGTCACACCTTGTCAAAACGGTACTATACCCCCCCCCCGTAACAGAGTGTCAAGAGTACCAACGAAGTGTAATTGGTAGGTAAAATTTTTTTCTAAGTTCCCGTTTTGAAGTCCTTTGGGAATTTACCTTGGGAAAGATGAGGGGAATTATTATCATTCTTTACTAC
>CAVGEF010000079.1:0-6950 GCA_963628205.1 Bacteroidaceae bacterium | reverse complement strand
ATGACAACAATGGCCGCCGGCGTTGCTCATGAGATAAAAAATCCGTTAGCTTCCATTTCTATTTACTTGCAATTGCTTGACAGAGAATTTGCTAAAAAAGGTTCAATTGATAAAAACACAGCAGATAAATACCTTTCTGTTGTAAAAGAAGAGGTTGAACGACTTAACTCTATAGCTGTTGATTTTTTATTTGCCGTAAAACCAATGAAAGTCAACCTTGAAAAAGCCAATCTCAATGATATTTGTCTAAAAGTTGTGAAAGTGGTTTCTCCTGAACTTGGAGAAAAGGGAATAACGCTGGACTTAAGGCTTGCAACGTCATTGCCAAACGTGATGATTGACCCCTCTCTTATGCAACAGGCTGTCTTAAATCTTGTAAAAAATGCAATGCAGGCAATAGATTTCAAAGCAAAAGAAAAGAGTATTACAATAAGCTCTTATATAGAAAGTGAGTATGCTGTTTTAAGTGTTGCAGATTCCGGTTGTGGCATGACAGAATCACAAATGGAAAAAATATTTGAGCCTTATTTTACTACAAAATCAAATGGTACAGGTCTTGGACTTACTGTTTTATTCAAAATTATCAAGGAATTTGACGGTGAAGTTAATGTTCACTCTCAAAAGGATCATGGTTCTGAGTTTGTTTTGAAAATTCCAATTCCAAGAGATGAAAGATACAGACTTTCTTATGACAGTGAGGAGGCAAGTTTATGAGCAGAACAATCCTGGTTGTTGATGATGAAAAACATATTAGGGAAGGTCTTGTTGCTGCACTTCAAATGGATGGCTATGAGGGTCTTCAGGCCTCTACCGGTGATGAGGCATGGAATATTATAAACAAAACTCCCGTTGATTTGGTTATAACGGACTTGCGCATGCCCGGGATGTCAGGCAGTGAGCTCTTGAAGAGAATTTATTCCACATATCCTACGATTCCTGTGGTTGTTCTTACAGGGCATGGAACCATTGAAGATGCTGTAGAAGCTATGCAAAACGGAGCCGTGGATTTTCTCACAAAGCCGGTTAATCTTGACCATTTGTCAGTTTTAATAAAGAAAAGCTTATCCAATAAGGATTTGGCAGACCGTAACCACGAGCTTAAACTGGAGCTGGAAAATCTAAGAAAGAAAAGCGGTTATACAAAAATAATTGGCAAGAGCCAAAAAGTCGTACATCTTTTAGAGACTATACAAAGAATTGCGCCTTCAAAGGCATCGGTTTTGATTACGGGTGAAAGCGGTGTTGGTAAGGAATTGGTTGCTGATGCAATTGTCAGCTACTCGGACAGGCGAGACAAGCCTTTTGTTAAAGTGCATTGCGCTGCTTTGAATTCGAACCTTTTGGAAAGTGAGTTGTTTGGACATGTAAAAGGGGCTTTTACGGGGGCTGTTTCTGACAGAAAAGGTCGTTTTGAGCTTGCAGACGGTGGTACGATTTTTCTTGATGAGATTGGTGAAATTGATGCCAACACGCAAATTAAGCTTTTGAGAGTTTTGCAGGAGCATGAATTTGAGAAGGTGGGTGGCGACAAAACAATTAAGACCGATGTCCGTGTAATAGCTGCTACCAATAGGAATTTGGAAGAAGAAATTAAAGCAGGTCATTTCAGAGAAGATTTATACTACCGTCTCAATGTAGTCCGTTTGGATGTTCCTCCTTTGAGAGAGCGTAAAGAAGATATTTTTCTCCTTGCAACGGAATTTCTAAATGAATTTAATAATGAAAACGGCAAGAAAATCGAAGGTTTTTCAAATGAAGCAAAAAATAAGATTGCAAATTATGACTGGCCTGGCAATATAAGAGAACTTAGAAATTGCGTGGAAAGTGCTGTTGTAATGTGCCAAGGTAATATTATTGATACAAATGATTTACCTCCAAATGTGAGTAAAGCCGGCTCTGGCAGTTCTATAGAAATTGTTCTTGGCTCCACAATGGAAGAGGCTGAAAAGTCTTTGATTTTAGCTACTGTGGGATACTGTAAAGGAAATAAATCAAAAGCTGCCGATATGCTTGGCATAGGGCGTAAAACAATTATCAGAAAAATGCAGGAATACGAGTCTTCTACATGAAAAAAGAACAAATATATGAAATCTTTGATGATGGAGGACTTTTAAGCCAGGCTCTTGATAATTTTGAGTTCAGGGAAGGCCAACTTGATATGGCTTTAGACGTTCTCCAATGTTTTGATACAAATTCAGTAGGAGCAATAGAAGCCGGCACCGGAATTGGAAAGAGCTTTGCTTATCTTGTTCCTTCAATTTTCAATGCTGTTGAAACCGGTGAAAATGATGATAAAGAAAGAACTGTAATTGCAACTTCTACAATTAATCTTCAACACCAGTTACTTGAAAAAGACATTCCAACGCTTTTTAAGGTTCTTAATATGCAGTGCAAGGTTGCAATAGCTGTAGGAAGAGGCAATTACATTTGCTTACGTCGTCTTTCCACAGAAGTAGAAGGAAATGCTCTTTTCAAAGACGATGGCGTATCAGATATATCTAAGCTGAAAAAATTTGCAAATAATACAGAAACCGGTCTCCGTAGTGAATTTAACGGGCATTTAGATCCCTTGGCGTGGAATACTGTTTGTTCAGATTCTGATTTATGTATGGGTGGTAAGTGTCCGTTTTTTAGCAAGTGTTTTTATTTTAAGGCAAAAAACAAACTGTCAGAAGCTTCAATTATTGTATGCAATCACCATCTTTTATTTGTTGACAGTCATGCGCGATTTGAACAAGACGTAGACTATGGTAAAGATGCTGTTCTTCCTTCTTTTAGCCACTTAATTGTAGATGAAGCACATAATATGGAGCGTCATGCAACCGATTTATTTACAGAATCTTTCTCAAGTTATTCTTTAATGCGTCATATAGGCTATATATACGACCGCAAGGCTGCAAAAGGTGCTGGCTATGGAAGAATGCTTGATGACCTTTTGGAGTATAGTATCCATAGGTCTTTATATGACAAAATTGTTGAATTTTATGATGTTTTAAGAACTCATGTTGATACATTAAACATGATGACTTTAGGTATTCTTGATTTGAACAAGATAGCGCATTTGCTTTTAACTGATGCAAATTCTCAAAAAATCATAAAAGAGATTGGAGAGGTTGCAAATAATGTAATTACTAAAGGAAGAGATTTTGTATCTCTTTTGGGTGATTTTGTGGCTTCCGTAAAAAGCAAAGATGAGTTTGTTCGCAGTAAATGTGATGATATGTCAGTTCATATTGAGCGTATTGCATCTCAAATAGAGCTTTTTGCTTCTTTTATTGAAAGTAAAGACCGCAAAACAGGTATTTATTATTTAGATACGGAAAAACATGCAAAAATACGCTATGTAACGTTTAATAAAGCACCTCTTGAAGTTTCTGATATTTTATCAAAAGCGTTGTTTGGAAAAATTAACTCTGTAATTTGCACAAGTGCAACACTGGACTTAAATGACGGTTTTTCGTATTGGAGTTCACAAGTAGGACTTCCTTTGAAAAATAAAAATTTTCTTAAAAAAGTTTATTGTTCACCTTTTGACTACAAAAACCGTCTCATGCTGCTTACTCCAACAGATCCTTTGGAATTTTCCAAAGACAGGGAAGAAGAATATGCAAATTACATAAGCGAAACAGTCTATAATGCTGTTTCCAGTTCTTCCGGCGGAGCTTTAATCCTTTTTACGAGTTTTAAGCTTATGGAATATGTATATAACGTGCTTTCTCCAAGGTTATCGGTCTTGGAGATTTCAAGTTTTAAGCAGGGCGATGGTGACAGGTTTAGCCTTTTGGAGCAATTTAAGGCCGACAAAGACAGCGTTTTATTTGCTACGGACAGTTTTTGGGAAGGAGTAGATGCCCCCGGTGATACATTAAGGCTTGTCATAATTACAAAACTGCCTTTCAGGATGCCTGATGAGCCAATATATAAAGCACGGATAAATAAGCTTGAAGAAGAGGGCAAAAGCGGATTTTTCTGTCTTTCTCTTCCGGATGCTACCATGAAACTTAAACAGGGCTATGGGCGTCTGATGCGCCATACTACAGACAGGGGAATAGTTCTTATTCTGGATTCCAGAATTGTAAAAAAAAGCTATGGGCAAACTATGCTTCATGCATTGCCTGAAAGTTATCATCCGGCAACGGAAACAGGGTCTATTGGTGAAAAAATTGAAAGCTTTTTGTATTGAAATCAGTTATTATTTTTATAGTTTTGTGATTATTTGAGAGAGACAGGTTTATGGCTAAAGAATTTCAAAAAAGGCTTTCGCTCATCTTAAAAGAAAAAGGCTCAATGACTACCCAAGAGATATATGCATATTTTTCAGATATGAATTCAAAAACTGTTTCATGGCATTTGTACAATTGCCTACATGAAGGGCTTGTCAGTAGAAGTTCGCACGGCAAATATACGCTGTCGTCTTCAATTCCGGAAGTTGACGAGAGACTTTCACATATTCCTGCACGCAATTGTATGATGTTTGATTTTATGTGCAAAACAGGTTTCGATTTCTACATGACAGGCCTGGATTGTATGAACGGTATAGGATTTGATGTAAGTGGAAATTATCCTGTTTTGTTGTGTTGTAGAAAGAAAGAAGTAAAAGATGTTCAAATAGAGACCATGCGTCACTTGGATTTGGCTCTAACTGAGTATGATACTCAAATGCTTTGTGATGAAAAATTAAAGCGTAAAATCCAATTTGTACTTCTTGGAACCAATGATTTTTCTCTCCAAAAGGGGCATTTTGCTTTTCTTGAGAAAGCATTTGTTGATCTTTATTTTGCAGCAACCCGGCTGGACTATCCAATTCCAATTGGAGAGCTTCCGCACATTCTAAGTCTTATTGATATAAATCCATACCGCTTCAAGCGTGCAACAAAAGACCGCAATGTTTCCCATGAATTGGATTTCTTGCTCAATTACAATAAAGAGTTCATAAAAGCGCTCATTGATTTCATCTAGTGCCTTCTTAATCTTGAAAAATTCAAAACTTTGAAATTTCTATTGATAAAAACGGTGAGTTGTGGCATGTTACTATCAATAGAAACAAAGACGAAGATGTTTTTGCAAAAAATTTCAAAGGCAGGTTTTCATTGTGGCTAATTTTGATATTCCTTACAAGATTTACCTTTCAGAGGAGGAAATTCCACGATATTGGTATAATTTAAGGGCTAATATGAAAGTAAAGCCTGCACCGTTACTTAATCCTCAAAACGGCAAAGTCCTTAAACAAGAAGATTTAGAGCATATTTTTTGCAGAGAGCTTGTTAAACAGGAACTTGATAATGATACAGCATATATTGAAATTCCAAAAGAAATCAGGGATTTCTATACAATGTATAGACCTTCTCCAACAGTCAGGGCTTATTGTCTCGAAAAGGCTTTGGAAACGCCTGCTCACATTTATTATAAATTTGAAGGTAACAACACAAGTGGCAGTCATAAGCTGAACTCTGCTATTGCTCAAGCATTTTATGCAAAAAGCCAAGGTTTGAAAGGTCTTGCAACGGAGACCGGAGCAGGACAGTGGGGAACGGCACTTTCCATGAGTTGTGCTTATCTTGGACTTGAGTGCAGAGTTTATATGGTAAAAGTAAGCTATGAGCAAAAACCTGCCAGAAAAGAAGTCATGAGAACTTACGGCGCAACTGTTATACCTTCACCGTCAATGACAACAAATATTGGAATACAAATTAACAAAGAACACCCTAGCACTACCGGGTCCCTTGGATGTGCAATATCTGAAGCAGTAGACTTTGTCTCTCATAATGACGGCTTTCGCTATGCATTAGGCTCTGTATTAAACCAAGTCATGCTTCACCAGTCTATAATTGGTCTTGAAGCTAAAAGCGCCCTTGATAAATACGATGTAAAGCCAGACATCATCATTGGTTGTGCAGGCGGTGGCAGTAATCTTGGTGGACTTATTGCTCCTTTTATGGGTGAAAAACTGCGAGGGGAGAGAGATTATAGAATAATTGCAGTTGAGCCTGCATCATGTCCTTCTTTTACAAGAGGTGTTTTTGCATACGATTATTGTGATACAGGGCGAGTTTGTCCTCTTGCAAAGATGTACACTCTTGGAAGCCAGTTTATTCCCAGTGCAAGCCATGCAGGAGGCCTTAGGTTCCACGGAATGTCGCCTGTCCTAAGCCAGCTATATGCTCAAGGTTTCATGGAGGCTGTAGCAGTTGAGCAAACTAAAGTTTTTGAAGCTGCAGAGCTGTTCTGTAAGACAGAGGGCATTCTTCCTGCTCCTGAAAGCAGTCATGCCATAAGATGTGCAATTGATGAGGCATTAAAGTGTAAAGAAACAGGTGAAAAGAAGAATATTCTCTTTGGACTTACGGGAACCGGATACTTTGATCTTACATCTTACAAAAAGTTCAATGACGGTGAAATGGGCGATAATATCCCTTCAGATGAGGACATTGCCCGTTCAGTAGCTTTGCTGCCTCATTTAGCATAGCCGGGAGTTTTTGAGTTAGGAGTTTTTGAGTTAGGAGTTTTCAATCTTTTGGATTGCTCGTGTTATAGCTTCCAATGGCATTCCAATGACGTTTGTCCAGCTTCCTTCTATCTTTTCAATAAGAAGATGGCCTGTTTTTTGTATTCTGTAGCCTCCCGCAGCCCCTTTCCATTCTCCTGTTTCAATATAATCTTTGCACTCTTTTTTTGTTAAAGACTTAAATATGACATTAGACATGTCATAACCGGTAACTATTCCTTTTTGAGGATAATATATTGAAAATCCGGAGTATACTTCTTGCATTTTACCTGAGAAAGCCTCAATTTCCATTAATGCTTCATCTTCATTTGAAGGTTTTCCAAGAAAACGACCTTCAAAGTAAACAAGTGTATCTACACATATTGCAATAAGATTGGAATTGAAGTCGTCGCTATTCAGATAATGCTCCATTTTCTTATTTGCAATAGACTTCACTGCCAAACCG
>CAVGEF010000078.1:0-18934 GCA_963628205.1 Bacteroidaceae bacterium | reverse complement strand
ATCCTGAGTGCCGTCTTGTTGTTACAAAAGAGACAATGACAGTAGAAGGAATGATTAAGATTGTCTACGACCTTTTGAAAGACAAACTGAACATTGTAAAACTTACATTCTCAAGCGGTGTCAACAAAGCGTCTCAATGCTATGAACCACATCTTGAAGTGGAGCGTTGCCCTCTTTGCGGAATTACTCTTGATGAAAATGGAGTATGCCCAAAATGCGGTTATAAAAAACCTAACTAAGGGCCGTAACCAAAAACTACAAATTTAAGAGGTTTTTGCAAAACAAGCTAAATAAAAGATGTTTTGCAAGAGCCTCTTTCTTTCCTTACTAATTGCATAATCTTTAATTGCATAATCATCGCGTGTCGATTATAAATGGTTGTAAGGAGAATAAGCGTTTTGGAATATGTTTGGTATGTAATTGCCGCTTTGGGTGCCGGCATTGGAACAGGCCTTGCGGGACTCTCAGCTGCAACAGTTATGGTCCCAATTTTAATTGTCCTGTGCCCTTCGTTTTACGGAGAAACCGGAGCATACCAAGCAACCGCTATTGCGTTAGCGTCAGACATTTTAGGTAGTGCTGTGACAACTGCCGTTTATTGGAAGCACAAAAATATCGGTCTAAAGCATGGCTGGATTATGTTCGTGTGCATAACCACCATGTGCATTGGCGGCAGCATTGTTGCTTTCAAGGTAGGAAACGTAGTATTGGGCAATTTTTCGCTCTTTTTGACCTTTTGCATAGGAATTCGCTTTCTTGTAAAACCGGACACCCAAAAAGAGGAAACAAGGTCCAAAGAAGAACGCTTAAATTGGAAAGGCGTAGTTATTTCGCTGTTTTTTGGACTTACAATTGGTTTTGGCACAGGCTTTGTGGGAACAGGCGGAGGCATGATGATGCTCATAGTGTTCACAGTTTTTCTTGGAATGGACCTCAAAAGCGCTGTTGGAACCAGCACGTTTATAATGACATTTACAGCCCTCATTGCATCCGTTAGCCACATAATAATTGACCCTGCAATACTAACAGAACGCTGGGACGCACTGGCCATTTGTATTACTGTAGCTACGCTATCTTCTTTGGTATCGGCCCAATTTGCAAACCGGGTTAACAGTCACACAGTGGGCTTGACTACAGGAATAGTTCTCACAGCTTTGGGAGCCTCAATGATTTGTTTGAATTATTGGCAAACGATTTTTCAATGGTTTTCCAACTTGGGCTCGCGCCTTTCTCAAAACTCACTAATACCCCAAATAGCCTCATGTGCCTTGGAATTTTGCGAATATGTCTTCTTCAGTGCCGTTGTTTTGGTTGTAATTTATTTATTATTCAAAAAAATACCAAAACACGTATTTCGAAAACTTTTGCACATAGTAGCTTTTTCCTGCTTGGTTGAAATGACAATAGAAGCACAATCATGGGAAGTCGTTGCCATTACGTCTCTTTTATTTGCGGCAGCCGTTTATCCCATACTGTGTTTATTGGAAAAATATGAGTGGTATGGCAAACTTTTTGTCCAAAAAAAGCCAGGCGAAGTAAAAAAGAGTCTTCTAATGCTTTTTATCATGTATGCCGTACTCATCTTTCTTTGTTGGGGCGTTCTTGATAAGCCATACATTGCAATGACAGCAACTCTCATGTGGGGCGGAGGAGATGCAGCTGCGGCATTATTTGGCAAAAAATACGGCAAACACCCGGCTACATTGCCAATTGCGGATCAACACAAAACCAAAGAAGGCTCTGTTGCTATGGCAAGTTTTGCTTTTCTTGCCGGCATGGTTGGAATGTTCTTCTTCAGAGCATTCAGGTGGCAAAACTTAGTCTGGTATGAATGCGTTTTCTATCCCCTGCTTGCAGCACCCATTTCCTCTTTTACGGAACTTGTCACCAAAAATGGCAACGACACTGTAACAGTCCCGGTCGCAACAGCCCTTGTACTGGCCATTGCATCCTTTATCTTTTAGAATTCCTTTAGACCGATACCTTTATACACGCCTTTTTGCGCGCCTTTGTACACGCCTTTTTGCGCGCCTTTGTACACACCTTTTTGCGCGACCTTTTTAACAAACCCCACTGTTTTGTACTTGAATGCTCTTCTTAAAGAACATCACCAAGAAATGTCAAAGTTAAAAGCCTTTGTCTACAAAAATATTGGCCGTCACTTAATGAATGCCAATGTAAAAAAGATTAGATGCTAATTGAAAAAGATTAAAAAATCTCCAAAGTTTACCTAAAGTTTGTGCAATTATATGTCGTAAAAAAATAGAAAATATGGTAGACTCTATGACAAAGTCAAATAGTATTTCTAAAAGACTCATAAGAAAAGTAAGTAACTGTGATTAAACAAGTAGAAATATTCAAATTATTTTGACACAGTTTCTAAGGGGAGACACCAAATGAATACAGACACACTTGGTGCAAAAATCCTTGCTGTTGCCGGCAAGGGTGGCGTTGGTAAGACCTCGCTCGCAGCAGTCATGGTCAAACTTCTTGTTGAAGCGTATCCAAATAAGCGCATTCTTGCCATAGATGCAGACCCTGCTGTTGGACTGTCTACCGCATTGGGTGTAGACGTCAAACTAACAATAGATGACATTCGAAAAGAGGTGGTTGCAAACGCAGAAAACGGCAACACAAAGGCTGCAATTGAATTATTAGGAGAAGCCCGGTATCGCATTTTTGATGCTCTCGTTGAAATGGACGGTTTCTCTTTTATTGCAATTGGAAGACCTGAGGCTGCAGGCTGCTATTGCAAAATCAACAACTACTTAAAGGAAGTCATTGGCCTTTTGGCAGAAAACTACGACTATATTGTAATTGACGGTGAGGCAGGAATAGAGCAAATTAACCGCCGTGTCATGGAAAAAGTAACACACCTTATGCTAATTACAGACTCTTCCAAGAAAGGCACTCAGGTTGTAAAAACAATCAAACAGGTTGCAGACGAACTTGTTATGTATGACAAAGTTGGCGTAATTGCAAACCGTCTTCCAAATTTAGACGTCAAACAATATATGGATGTTGGTTCTATCCCGGTACTTTCCTACATCTTATCAGATGCCTCTTTGGCAGAATTCGACCTCAAAGGAAAAAGTATATTTTATTTAGACAATGATACTGCAATCGTCAAGGGAGCCAAAAAAGCCCTGCTTAAAATAGGAATCTTAGAAGCATAAAGGAAGGCAAGAGTGAAAGACTTAAAGCATTTATATTATTTTGAAAAGTTATTGGAAGATGCCAATAACCAGCTTGTACGCAAAGCACAGGAAGAAGGCCTTAAGTGTATCGCAACAACTTGCGAGAATATACCGGAACCGCTCTTGAATCTTCCGGGAACTTTTTCAGTAAGACTTCGTGCACCAAGAACCGGCTCCATGGAAATGGCTACGTACTACATGACAAGCTTTTTGTGTGAATACAGCAGAGCACTTTTGGAAAGAGCAATTGAAGGTGGCTACAATTTCGTAGACGGCCTTGTAACACCTGACGGATGTTCCATGATAAACCGTTGCGTAGAGAACATGGAACTTCTCAAGACTAGGGGAGAAGGAAAGGACGGCTTCTTTTGGGAATACATGGAAATTCCGCAAAAGAATGACGACAATGCTCTTGAAATGTACACATTGCAGTGTCGCAACCACATTCTAAAGCCCTTGGCAGAAAAATACGGCATTGATACATCCAATGAAGCTATTCGTAAAGCTGTAGAAGAGCACAACGAGATGTGTCGTATAATTTGCCAAATAGGAGACTTTAGAAAAGAAGCCAAGCCAAAAATAACAGGCTATGAGTTTCACATTCTTACTTTGGTAAGCTATGTGGCACCAAAGCATATGATACTTGACAAACTCAAAGAGACTTTGGAAGAAATCAAAACCAGGGAACCGGATGCATCCAACAAGTACCGTGCACGTGTCGTTTTTGTAGGGTCTGAGGTCGATGACATAGATGTAATCAAACTAGTGGAAGAATCCGGGGCTTATGTATGTGCAGACCGTTTCTGCTATGGCTCGCTACCGGGACGTGATGAAATCATATTAAATGACGAAGAAGATGTAGTGAAACAAATTTGCCGTCAGGTACAAGCCAGAGCACAGTGCCCACGTTATTGGGATATGCCAAAGATGACAGGCAGGCGGAATTACGTTGCAAATCTTGCCAAAGAGTACGGCGCAGACGGCATTATTTACGAACAAATGAAGTTCTGTGACCCATGGGCTTACGAGCGTATGATTGGAACTATCGTACTTAGAGATGAACATGGTTATCCGGTACTTGCCGTGGATCGACCATATTCAATTGGCTCTTCAGGTCAAATGCGCACACGTGTGCAAGCCTTCGTCGAGAGCATTGAGATTAAGAAGATTCAAGGGGGCAAGAAATAATGGCAAAAGAAATAGGTGCAGAAGCACTGGGTAGATTTTTTACAAAAGGAAAAGTACGAAAAAGACGCGAGTGGCGTGGATTTAAGGATACTTTTTACGATTACACACGCTGGCTTTATATTATGAAACAGCTGGCAGGCTTTATCATCAAACCTAGGAATATCAAAGCTATGCTCCGTTATCGTTGGATGGCAAACTATTTGGCTGTGCCAATGATGGTAGATAAGCACACGCAGGGTCTTCGCGGGCCGTACCTTAGAATGTGCCACCTGGAGCAGGATTTGGTCGTTTATGACGTGGCAAAACTTCTTGACAATCTCTTTCGTGGAGACAGACGCATTGGCAATGATAAGAAGTTCTCAGATAAGGTTGTTTTAGTAGATGAAAATGAAATGACTGCCGTTATGATGGGTTTCCCTACCCTAAAAGGATTGTCTCGCGAAACACCATCGACCTATGTGCCTGTTCTTTTGAACCAGACAGCTGCCCTGCATTATATTGATGTTGCACAGGAATTTGGTCTTGCAGGTGATGTTTGTCCAATGCCTGAGGCAGAACTTGGCGTTTCAATTGATGACGATGCACCAATTCTTGGAGCATGCGCAGTACAGTGTAATACAACCTGTGACGGCTCTCTTATGAGTAACGGAGGTATTGCCAAGAGGTTGGAATTGGAAGACGGTATTCCAATCTTTCAATTGGCAGCACCACTTCGCCACAAAGAAGACGACGTACAGGATTATGCAGCACAGGAAATCAAAAACTGTATTGCATTCATTGAAGAAAAAACAGGTGAAAAATGGGATTGGTCATACTACTTTGAGTGCGCAAAACGCGTCAACGAGTCCACTAAACACCGTATGGAATGGCTTGATATGAACAAGACCAATTACCCGCAAATCTTTGGTTCAAACCTTGCACTGTATACAGAGACCAACTACATGGCTATTTGCGGGAAAGTACCGGAGTTTGTCAAAGTAGACCGCAAACTTACATCCCTTGCCAACAAGGCATATAAAGACAAGATGAAGATGGCAAGAGAGTATCGCCACCGTGCAATTGTATGGGGAGTGCAGTCACACTTTTACATGGACTTCTTGCTTTGGATCTTAAACTGTTGGGGCATTGTTCCTTTGACAGACATGCTTTCCATGGTCAACACTGACATGATTGCAGAGGAAGATACACCGGAAAACCGCGAGAAAGCATACTATGACATGGCATGGCTGACAGAAAACATGATAATGAGAAACCGCACCCATGGCGGTTACAAAGTGCTTCTTGATGATCTTTGGGAATACTGTGAGCAGTTCAATGCAGACATGGTCATTCTTTGGGAGCACATGGCATGTAAAGCTCTTGACGGCATGCATGGTCAGTTTGAAGAAAAAGCCAGAGAAAAAGGCATTCATTTGGTTTGGGTAACACACGATTTATTTGATCCCCGTATTGTATCCCGCCAAGGCGTTCGTGATCAGGTAAATCGATATATGAGAACAGTATTTAAGGAAGAACCACTGGATCCGTCACTTGAAATATTACCGGACGAGCATTCATGGTAAAGCAGGAGGTATAAGATGAAATATTATGGCGGATGTGATTCAGGATCAACGTATACAAAATGTGTCATTATAGATGAAACCGGGAAGATGGTGGCAAATGTCACACTTCGCAGCCGTATCAATGCAGTTCTTTCTTGTGAAGATTCCATTGAAAAAGCAATAGCCCAAGTTTCAGCTTTGAAAGATGCAAAAGATTTGGCTTATTTGGTAGGTACCGGCTACGGACGTAACAAGGTGCCTTCTGCAGACGAGAATATATCAGAGATTTCATGTCATGCCATGGGCGTACATGTGGCAGATCCAAATGTCAAAGCAATCATTGATATTGGAGGCCAAGACGTAAAAGGAATTGCCATTGATAAAGACGGAACTGTTTTGAATTTTGCCATGAATGACAAGTGCGCAGCCGGAACCGGGCGTTTCTTTGAAGCAATGGCAAAGGCATTTGAAATGGATTTGTCGGAATTCTCCAAGTTGTCCTTAAAAGCAAAGAACGTAATTCCCATCACTTCACAGTGTACCGTATTTGCAGAGTCAGAGGTCATCTCTTTGGTAGGAGAAGGCAAACCCATGGACGAAATTGCTGCAGGAATCGAACTGTCTGTTGCAAAACGCTGCTTCGTTATGGCAAAGAAAGCAGGAGCCGTTGATTCCATTACTCTAACCGGCGGTTGTGCAAAAAATGACGGCTTAAAGAAAGCTATAGAAAAAGTATTGAATTTGAAAGTCATTGATTTACCAATTGATCCTCAATTAATGGGCGCACTTGGGGCAGCAGAGTTTGCACGCCAAAAAGGCATGGAAAAAGAAGGAGCAGTTTAATATGGCAATATTTCTTCATGTACTTCTAATCATTGCAATTGTATTGGCAAGCCTCTTTGTTTTGAGCTTTATCGTTTATTTTTTTAATTTGGATATGAAACTCACATCTGCAATAGAGCCATTGCTATCAAAACATTACGATAAGATAAAAAGAGACTCTCATCTATGAAACTTTATGATGAGATTATCAATGATATTCTGACATCTCTTGAGAGCAATGAAGCCAAAGCTCTTCCAATAGGCAATGATGCAGACCCTGTCAGCAGAAACTGGCAGGATGCCGGCAAAGCAATGATGATTTTGCAATCAGATATGGCTTATGAACTTGGAGGTCACGGCCTTCCGGCAGTGGGCAATACTTTGGTAACGACAGAGCTAAAACTGGTACCGCATGATGAGATTGTACTCATAGGAAAAGACTTGCCGGAAATTACCAAAGACACTCCGTATGCAAGAATTGCCATGGTGCGTGTTGCGCAGGATTCTATTGGAACCGGAAATAAGTTATACAATACAATCCAAAACATAAGCTTTTTCCGTTACCGCATTTATCCGTTTGGCTTTATGCTGCGAGTTTCTTCTTCCAACGACAGGGAAAGTGTCCGTGTGGCAACATATGCACTACAAAGAGGGCTCAATTTTACAGCAATTGGTAATACTATGCAAAAAGCACTCCACTTACACAAAGGCGTAGAAGCTGTCAAGATTATCTTTATCACAAGCCCAAAGGCAAATTATGATATGTTGCAAGACAGCTTAAAAAAGACCAAACAAATCACATCTACAATCGATCACATGCTAAAGGATTTCAATATGGATTGCAATTCTTGCGGATTGCAGGAAATATGTGATGAAGTAGAGGAACTTCGTGAAATGCATTTTGGCCTAAGAGAGGAACATGCATAGTCAAAAGAGAATGTTTAGCATCTTGGTATGCTTATATGATATAATAAAAAAACACGAAACGAAGAAAGGAGAGTATAGACATGGACATGAACAAGTACAATGAGTGGCCTGCAAATCACAAAGGTGACAAGAATCCAAGTCCAAAGATTATCGCCTTGGGAAAGCGTATCACAGATGTTGCTGCTCATATGATTGGTGGTGTTACTGCAAATGACCCGGAATACTGGGGACTTGCAGAAATCATTACCGAGGAAATGGCAGAAGTAGGTCTTACAATGAAAAAACGTGTGCATTACACGTTTGACCAACTCTGTGAAATGAACAAAGACAAGGTTAAAGAAAAAGGCAAAGAAGGTTTCCAAAAGCTGTTGGATGAAATGTCTTATGTTGGACTTTTGGAATATGATTATGGCTACCATTATGACCACAACGGCCGTACAGCACCGCAGTCAGAAAGACGCTATACTCTCCCTATGTTCGTACCCGGTTCCGCTGAACTTTTCAACATGGAAGAAGTTCCGGGGGATGTCAATGCCAATCCAAGACTAAAAGCACATCCTGATGTAGCCTCCTTCTTTGAGCGCATGACTTATATTCCATTGGAGGGTATTACCCAAATGGTACCTCCCGGGGGCGCCGGTGTTGGCATGCACGTCATTCCGGTAGAAAAAGCAATCTCCATGGAAAATAAAGCCATTGACATTGAGAAATTATCTTATTGGCTGTCTAAGTACGAAGGAAAGATTGGCGTAGGCCGATGCTCCTGTCGTGCATCACGTAAGGCAATAGGCGAAGGTGTTGCAGACGATGATTATGGCTGGTGTATAGGCGTAGGCGATTTTGCAGACTATTGCCGTGAGACAGGAAAGGGCCATGATATTACAAAAGAAGAAGCACTTGCTATCTTGCAACGTGCCGAGGACAACGGATTTGTTCATCAAATCACAAATATTGACGGTGAGAACAAAATCTTTGGAATTTGTAACTGTAATGTAAATATATGTAATGCACTTCGCACATCGCAGTTGTTCAATACTCCAAACATGTCAAGATCGGCCTATGTGGCTCACGTAGATAAAGACAAGTGTGTAGCTTGCGGACGCTGTGTAGAGTACTGCCCGGCAGGTGCAACCAGACTTGGACAAAAACTCTGTAAAGCAGACGGCTCAGAAGTAAAATATCCAAAGCAAGTGTTGCCTGACAGAATAAAATGGGGCAAAGAATACTATGACCCGGATTACAGGGACAACAACCGTATCAATACTCACAAGACAGGTACTGCTCCATGTAAGACAGCTTGTCCTGCGCATATTGCAGTACAGGGCTATTTGAAAAAGGCAGCCCAGGGTAAGTATACAGAGGCTTTGGCTTTAATCAAAAAACAAAACCCCTTCCCTGCTGTCTGTGGACGTATTTGTAACAGACGCTGTGAAGATGCATGTACAAGAGGAACCATTGACCAGCCAATTGCCATTGATGCAGTCAAACGTTTTATTGCAGAACAGGATTTGCATGCCAATACAAGATACGTTCCACCAATCGTTGTCCCAGCCAGCATTCACAAAAGCGGATGGGATGAAAAAATTGCCATCATTGGCGGTGGCCCGGCAGGACTTTCATGTGCATTTTATCTTGCAGAAAGAGGATACAAACCAACCGTATTTGAAAAGAACGAGAACGCAGGCGGCATGCTTCGCTATGGAATTCCTTCCTACAAGTTGGGAAAAGATGTCATTGAGGCCGAGATCGATGTCATGCGCGAAATGGGAGTCGAAATCAAAACCGGCGTAGAAGTTGGTAAAGATGTTTCCCTTGATGAACTCCGTGCACAGGGCTACAAGGCATTCTACATTGCAATTGGATGTTCTGCAGGCCGTCGTCCCGGCGTACCTGGCGATGATGCAGAAGGCACCTTTACAGCAATTGATTATCTTAAGAATGCAAATTGCGGTAGCGCAGACTACAACGGCAAAGTGGTTGTTGTTGGCGGTGGAAACGTTGCTATAGATGCATCACGTGTCAGCGCAAGAAACGGTGCCATAGAGGTTACACAACTTAGCCTTGAGACAGAAAAAGAGATGCCGGCATCAGATGAAGAAGTAAAAGAAGCAAGAGAAGACGGTGTTATCATCAAGTGTGGATGGGGTCCAAAAGAGGTTCTCGTTTCAGACGGCAAGGTAACCGGTATAGTCTTTAAGAAATGCACATCTGTATTTGAAGAAGTAGACGGGAAAAAGAAGTTTGCTCCAAAATATGATGAAAACGATACCATTACAATAGAGTGTGATAGAGTAATCTTTGCCATTGGACAGCAAACTGTATGGGGAGATCTCCTAAAGAATGAAAAAGTAAAATTCAAAGGACCTGCTCTTGTAGCAGACGGTCTTACATATCAAGTACAGGGAGCACCGGATCTCTTCATAGGTGGAGATGTCATGACAGGTCCTAAGTTTGCCATTGATGCAATTGCTGCAGGACACTGGGCTTCTGAATCATTACACAGGTATGTACAAAACGGTCATATGACCATTGGACGCAACAAGTGGGAATTCATTGAACTCAACAAGAATGATATCTTGGTAGAAAGTTATGACAATTCTTCACGTCAGTCAGAAGGTTTTGATGAAACACTTGGCAAAAAGTCTTTCAAAGATGCTCATATTGCACTTACAGAAGAACAAGTCAAGATTGAAACTTCCCGTTGTCTTGGTTGTGGAGCCACTATCATTGATGCCAACAAGTGTATTGGATGCGGTATATGTACAACCAAATGTGAATTTGATGCCATCACACTTCACAGAGACCATCCGGAATGTTCAACCATGATTACAGCAGAAGACAAGTTCAAAGCAATTCTTCCTTACCAGTTAAAACGTGCAGTCAAGATTGTATTTGCACCAAAAACAGAAGAAGAAAAAGCTGCAATCAAGACTCGAAAGAAAGCAAAACGAAACAAATAATTACTTACTTGAAGTTTGTTTTTACAGCCGGTAAAGCCAAAAGGCCAAACATTAACAATACAGGCGCTGGAAACGGCGCCTGTATTATGTAGATTGAATTATGAATACCTTTTTAGGAAAATTAGGGATGATAAAATGCATATTCCTGAGAATTATCTTTCACCCGCAACATGCACAGTCATGAGCGCAGCAATGGTACCGGTATGGGTACATGCCGTAAAAAAAGTAAATACAGAACTCCCAAAAGATAAAATCCCGCTTCTAGGTGTGGGAGCTGCTTTTTCATTTTTGGGAATGATGTTTAATGTCCCTCTTATTGGAGGAACCACCGGCCATGCAGTTGGAGGAACTCTGATTGCTTTATTATTTGGCCCTGATGCTGCATGTATTGCCGTTTCAATTGCATTGCTTTTGCAAGCAGTAATTTTTGGAGACGGCGGCATTTTGGCTTTTGGAGCAAACTGCTTCAACATGGCGTTTGTACTGCCTTATGTTGGTTATGCTGTTTATAAACTTATTATAAAACTTAAAGGAGGCCCAAAAGCAAAAAACAGCACCCATTATGTTGCAGCAGCAATTGGTTCTTATATTGGTATCAATTTGGCCGCATTCTGTGCTGCTGTGGAGTTTGGAATCCAACCTCTTTTGTTTACAGATGCAACCGGAAACGCACTGTACTGTCCTTATAGTCTATTTGTTTCCATTCCGGCAATGATGATTCCTCACCTTTTGGTTGCCGGCATTGTAGAAGCTGTTTTTACTGTCGCAATCTTTGCATTTGTAAAAAAGACATCTCCTACTCTCATCTACGAGAATATTATTTCCGGTGAAATTTCAAAATCCGCAGTATCCGCCAAAAAGTATATTCCTGTCTTTGCAATAATTGCAGTGCTTATTGCAGCTGTACCTCTTGGACTTCTTGCAACAGGTACAGCATGGGGCGAATGGGGTGCTGACGAAATTGCAAATGTCGTTACAAACGGCACTGAGCTTGGCTATACACCTCAAGGTCTTGCAAACGGTTGGTCAATGAATGTACTAATGCCTGATTACAGCGCTCCCGGAATAAATGAGGCTCTTGCATATATTTTGTCCGCTATTATTGGCGTAGCCTTGCTGATTATTATATTTAAGCTCATTTCAATTCCAATGAAGGGCCGTAAAGAAAATGCTTCCTGAGTGGATGAAAAAAGAAGACAACTATATTCCTCCCCGTGACGATAGCCGGTTTGCTGTGAATTCTATAAAGTCCATTGGAAAAGCCATGTCACAAATTAAGGTTCAGAAAGGCCATGAAAAAGGACGAGCACTCCCTCCCATTTTCAAGCTATTGCTAATGGTAGGAGGCATTTTGTTTGTTTCTGTTTCTCAGAGTAAAATCTCTGTGATGGCTTATGCGGCCTTTTTGCTGTTGTATTTATGTACATGGCCGGCCAATGACATTTGGAATATATTGAAAACCGGCCTTATTGCATCTTTTTTAGCCATTTTGATATTGCTTCCGGCAATTATTCGGGATACAGGACTTTTGTGGAATGAAGTTTTTATTGTAGTAAAAGTATTCTTGAGCATTGTTACAGTGAGTATTTTTAATCATACAACGCAGTGGAACCATATAACAAAAGCACTAAGACAGCTTCATGTCCCGGGAATTTTTGTATTTACGCTGGATATTACATTAAAATATATTGTGCTTCTTGGAAACTTAATCACAAGTTTACTGACTTGCTTACAACTTAGGTCAGTAGGAAAGAACAATAAAAAATATAATTCAGTTGGCGCAGTGATGGGAATAACTTTTGTCCGTGGAGTCGAGATGAACAAGAGTATGTATGAAGCTATGATTTGCAGAGGTTTTACCAATGATTATAAGGGTCTTTGATTATGAGTCTGTTTGAATTATCTGACATTACATTCCGCTACGCCAATGACGAGCCGTTTGTTTTCAAAAACTTTTGTTTTTCAATGGAAAAAGAAAAATGCATATCTGTTGAAGGGGAAAACGGAGCCGGAAAAACAACACTGTTTCGAATCTTAAACGGTCTTTCTTTTCCGCAAAAAGGCAAGTTTGTGTTTGACGGTAATGAAATTACGCAAGAATATCTAAAAGACAACAAGAAAGCAAAACTTTTTCACAAGAGAATAGGATATTTGTTTCAAAATCCGGATTTGATGCTTTTTAATGCAAGCGTATATGATGAAATTGCTTTTGGTCCAAGACAAATGGGTCTTTCTGAAAAAGAAGTACGCACAAGAACAGAGGACTGCTTAAAGCTGTTTGACTTAGAAACTTTGTCAGGGAAGGCTCCATATCATTTGAGCGTAGGGCAAAAAAAACGCGTAGCTTTGGCCTCTGTAATGTCTTTGAACCCTGAAATACTTATTTTAGACGAGCCTTTTTCAGGCTTGGATCAAAAATCACAAGACATGTTTATGTCTTTTTTAATTGATTTGAAAGCTTCAGGTAAGACAATATTGATTACAACGCATAATCCCATTGTACGAAAAACTATTGCAGACGATGTGTTAATGATTGGGAAATAATTCTAAGCTTATCTAGAGGCTCAAACTCTTTAATTCACACTTTAATACACGCTTTAATTCATTTCAAAATAGAAAGCCAAATAGAAAAGTTCCAAGATAAATACTACGACGCCACCTCGCAATACAACCAAATGGAACCAAAGATACATAAAGAGATAGTCAAGAGGTTTTTACAAAACTGCCTTCATGAATGTTGGCTTTTACAATTTATAGTGAACGTGCAAAAGCTCGTGCTCGCGTCCCTTGAGAAGCCGGTCGTACAGAGCTTGAACTGATTCATTGGACTCGGAGTGGCGAACGCTAAGCATCCTGTCGGCATCGTAAAGACCCTTTCCACGAGTCTTGCGAATATCGGCATGGACGAAAGGCTGACCACCGCCTGCAACGCAACCACCGGGACAAGCCATGATTTCGATGATGTCAAACTTCTCGCCGTCCTTAAGCATACACAAAAGCTTTTCAGCGTTTGCAAGACCGCTGGCTACACCAATACGAAGATCAATCCCATCCTCTGTAGAAAGTTCAAAAATCTTTAGCCCCTCGTTGCCCCTCTCCCCTACGTTCGAGAGCTTCATGAGAGCGGAACGGGACTTGTCTTTAATCACGTTTCTGAGAACTGCCTCTGTTACTCCGCCTGTGACACCAAATATGACACCTGCCCCGGAGGCGTTGTCATAAGGATGGTCAACAGGCTCCGGATCCAGCTCATTGAGAAGAATCCCAGCTTCCTTAAACATATGCGTAAGCTCATCTGTTGTTATGACGGCATCGACATTGCGAGAGCCGTCCTTTCCAAGAAACTCTTCGCGCTGAGCCTCAAACTTCTTTGCAGTACAGGGCATAACTGCTACGTGGAAAAGCTTCTTTCCCCGTTCCTGTCTTTCTTCTTTTATTGCAGAAGCCAGCATCTCCATAGGAGAGCGACATGTTGATACATTCTCTAGAAGCTCAGGATGCTTTTTCTCACAGTACTGAATCCACGCAGGACAGCATGATGTAATAATGGGAAGATTCTTTCCGTCTTTGAGTCTTTCAAGGAACTCTTTGGATTCCTCAACAACAGTCATGTCCGCTCCAAACGAAGTATCAAAGACTTCATCGAAGCCCATCTTTCGTAAGGCAGCAAAGACGAGGCCTGAAACATCCTTGCCTTCAGGTATTCCAACCATATTTCCAAGAGCCACTCTAACGGCGGGGGCGACTTGAACAACAGTCTTCACTGAAGGATTGGATATTGCATCCCAAACCTTTCTAATCTCGCTGTGGGCCGTAATGGCTCCGGTTGGACATGCAACGACACACTGGCCACAGCCAACACACATGGTCTCTGAAAGAGGCTTGCCAAATGCCGTGGAAATGAGCATTTTGGAACCGCGGAACGCAAAGTCTATAGCTCCAACGTTCTGTACTTCGTGGCAGGTCCTCACACAGTCTCCGCAAAGGATACATTTGCCCGAATCGTAAACGATGGAAACCGATTCATTGGTCACCCTATTGTCATCGGCCCTATTGGGAAATCTAACGCCTTCTATGTTGAAGCGAACTGCAAGGTCCTGAAGTTTGCAGGACTTGTTGTTGGCACATGTCGTGCAATCGCGGCAGTGGTTTGCAAGAAGCAGCTCAAGTATGTTCTTTCTGTACTTCCTCAGGCGTGCAGTGTTGGTTTTTATGCTCATTCCAGCCTTTGGCGGCGTAGAGCAGGCAGTGTAGAGGTTGCCCTTTTCGTCCTCGACCATGCACATGCGACATGCTCCGTATATGGAGAGATCAGTGTGATAGCAAAACGTAGGGAGCTTGACGCCGGTCTTCCTTATGACCTGGAGCATATTCTTTTCACCATCTATAGCTACAGGCACTCCATCTACATACATGTATTCAGTGTTGTTCATACTCAAGCCTCCTTGATTGCATTGAACTTGCAGGTTGTTATACAAGAACCGCAGCGAATGCACTTGGTCGAATCTATATTGAAAGGCTCCTTTATTTTGCCATTTATTGCACCCACCGGGCACTTTCTAGAACAAGCAGAACAGCCTTTGCAGGCCAATGGGTCTATATAGATAAGCTTGAGTTTTTGGCACTGACCGGCAGGGCACTTCTTTTGGTAGACATGGGCTTCGTACTCGGCCCTAAAGTTCCTTATTGTACTCACAACAGGATTTGGAGCCGATTTCCCAAGACCGCACAATGCCGTGTTGGAGATTGTATCGCTAAGTTCTTCTAAAAGTTCTATGTCGCCTTCGTTCCCATTGCCCTCGACTATGCGCTCAAGGATTTCAAGCATCCTCTTCGTGCCTTCGCGACAGGGAACGCATTTTCCACAAGATTCGTTTTGCGTGAAGTGCATGAAGAACCTTGCAACCTCAACCATGCAAGTGTGGCTGTCCATCACGACAAGACCGCCAGATCCAATCATTGCCCCAATTTTCTTGAGAGTGTCGAAGTCAAGGGGAAGATCCAAATGCTCCTTTGTAAGGCAAGCGCCGGACGGCCCTCCAATTTGAACGGCCTTGAACTCGCCATCCCCTCTCATTCCGCCACCTATATCAAAGATTATCTTCCTAAGCGTAGTTCCCATAGGAACTTCTATGAGACCTGTGTTCGTTATGTTTCCCGTAAGGGCAAACGCCTTGGTTCCAGGACTGGTTGGAGTTCCAATGGAGAGGTACCATTTGGCTCCCTTGTTGATTATTTGGGACACAGTCGCAAACGTCTCTACGTTATTGAGGACAGTTGGGCTGTCAAAGAGACCGTGCTCAGTCGTTCTTGGAGGTTTAACTCTTGGGAAACCCCTCTTTCCCTCAATTGAAGCGGTAAGGGCAGAACCTTCGCCACATACGAACGCACCTGCACCCTTTGCAATGTGAATTCTGAACGAAAAGCCGGATCCCATGATATCATCGCCAAGAAGTCCAATAGCCTCAGCCTGAGCTATTGCATTCGCCAGCCTTCTTACAGCCAAAGGGTATTCTGCCCTTACATAGATGTACCCTTCGTGAGCGCCAACAGCAACGCCGGCTATCATCATACCCTCAATCATTCTGTGCGGGTCGCCTTCCATGATTGACCTATCCATGAACGCACCGGGATCACCCTCGTCGCCGTTGCACACAACGTATTTGCACTCACCCTTGGCACGTCGCACTTGATCCCATTTCTTTCCAGTTGGGAATCCACCGCCACCACGGCCACGGAGCATTGACAGAGAAATCTCGGACACAATGTCATTGGGTTGCATATCAAAGAGGGCTTTCTCAAACGCCTCGTAGCCACCAATTGCAATGTATTCGTCTATGCTGTCGGCATCTATCTTTCCGCAGTGCTCGAGGACTATGCGGGTCTGCTGCTTGTAGAACGGAATTTCCTCCTGCCTGCGATACACTTCATCGCCAATCTTGTAAGCAAGGCGGTCGATGCACTCGCCATTTTTGACTGTCTTCTCAACTATCTCGCCACAATCGTCAACCTTGACCTTGGTATAAAGCCACCCCTGAGGCTCAATTCTCACAAGAGGACCCATTTCACAAAAGCCATGGCATCCGCTCTTTTTAAGGCCAATACTGTCGTCATGAGGCTCTTTTTTAAGAGATACTTCCACATTTAGGCCATTGTTTTCCATTTGAGACTTCAAGATTTCATAGATTTCCAAAGAGCCACCGGCCACGCAGCCAGTACCTCCGCACACGATGATTTTCCTCGTCTGCGATGTGTAGGCCTTCGTCAAAGACTCTCTGAGCTCTTGAATTTCATTCCTACTCTTTATGACCTTTGCACTCATCTTGCATCCTCCTTGACTTTGAGACTGTAGATGACTTCCATAGCTTTGTCCGGAGTCATTGCAGGATGAACCTCATCGTTTACAGTCATAACCGGGGCAAGTCCACACGCACCAAGACAAGACACCGTCTCTATCGTGAAAAGCTGGTCATCTGTCGTTTTCTTTTGAGCCGTAACTCCAAGCTCAGTTCTTACGCGCTCAAGAATGGGCACTGAGCCCCTGACGTGGCAGGCAGTGCCGTCGCAGAACTTTATGACGTACTTCCCCTTCTTCTCCAACGAGAAGTTCTCGTAGAATGTGGCTACACTGTAGATACGGGCTTCGCTCATATCAAGCTTGGTTGCCAAGTATGGGAAAACTTCCTTTGGCAAATAGTGGAATTGCTCCTGTATTGTTTGCAATATTGCAATGATGGAGGACTGCTTTGCTCCACATTTGGCCAAAGCCTCGTCAACAATCGAATAGTCGAATGCTTCAGGCATATATGTCTCCTTTTTAGTGAATGTCTGACTGTCGACTCATTTTACAATGAAAGAAACATCAAAAAAAGCACATTGTGAAAAAAAACATGATTTTTGTTGTTCAGCGGAGCCAACTTTGATAGCAAGTACCTCTCAAGTACCTCAATTGAGCACTACGTAAGTCACCTATTATATAAATGTAACAAACAACGCGCTCAAAACAGCGACAACAACAAAAACCGGTAGCCCTCGCACGAAAGAGATGATGTGTTTGGCAGGGTCTTGGTAATACGATTTTTCCGGCAAGAAGGAAAACCGGATGCGTTTTGTAGTACGCCACCACAGCAAGTCTACAATCAACAAATCAAAGAGGCCCAACCCCTCGCCTAAGATTAGAAAATACAGGAATGCATATAAGAATGAGCCAAAAGCAAGGATTTTTTTGAATATAAGTCCAATGACAGAAAAGAGGAACGTGAAAAAGATAAGATTTCCCAAGAGTATTGACAGCACGTTTTTTTTCTTGGGGACATTCTCCATCCTTTCACACACGACACTCTGAACTGCATCAGGATAGGAACGCAAACCGGCAAGGTTTTTCTTATCCGTTCCCGTACCAAGAAAGCACATACCCCAGTACAGGAGCCAAAACGCGGGTATAATAAGCCATTTCATTGCTGTTTCTTCTTCATCCTCTCACTCACCATATAGTCTCATAAAATCAAAAAGTCAATATTTTGCATTTACAAAAGCAAAAACTACTGGATAAACGCATCCTTGTCTTTTATTAGGGAAATAATAGGTGACATGTTTTTGTTATGCAAGTTGGCTGTTTTTTATTGTGCAATGTGGCACTTTTCCCTTTTCTTTTTTATATCAATTGCGGTGCCTATTCGATATTCCTTTACAGGAGCACTAGTTTCCTTTATGCTTTTATCATCAACAAAAAGGAGAGAATTACTATGAAGATAAAAGAATTACTCATAGTTGTACTGTTGCTTTTATTTGCATTCGCCCTTGTATCCTGCAACCCAGATAGTAACGGTGCTACCCCCCCCCGGTAACACGACAGTAAAATTCCCAGATGCAATCAACCAGAAGACATTCAAGATTGAAAGCAGTGCAGACACTAGTAGAAGCATTAAAAGTTCAGACACTGCAGAAAAATACTACTACATCACCACAGACGACACCAAGGTTACAGTCGATGCCTGCGTAAAAGATAACGAAGATAAGTTTAAGCTAACATCTTTCACAACCGATGTTAACATTACAATTGATAACAATGTCTGTACAGCCACAACCTCAGACGGCTCTACTTATACCTTTACAATCAACTCAAATACCCTTTCTAGCATCACTGTCGAAAACAAGGCAGATACCACACTTAATATAACATCTTCCACTGTTGAAGCGGTAACCAGGCCAAACAACTGGACACTTGAGTTCAAGAAGTATGAGGGTCTTTCTGAGTCAACAACAGGTGCAATGAGAATGATGGTCACCCCTATTGGTG
>CAVGEF010000077.1:1387-2495 GCA_963628205.1 Bacteroidaceae bacterium | reverse complement strand
GCTTTGGCTCTACAGGGATAAAATCCAACTAGTTCTTATAGAGGTTTTTATACAGGAGAGCTGTATTTATGTCAAAAAAAGAAGGTTACAATAAGCTTTATTTGTACGTGGGAAAGGAGTACTTTCTTTCGTTCCTCGTTGCTTTTGTTTTCTTCTTTTTTATTTTTTTTGTTAATCAAATTCTTGTTCTTGCACAAAAAATACTTCTCAAGAATGTTAGATTGAGTGATGTTCTAATGCTTGTTGTGTTATCAATTCCTCAATTTCTTATGTACACTATGCCTTTCAGTTCTTTGGCATCGGCAAGTATGGTCATTGGAAGTCTCTCTTCTCAAAATGAAGTTTTGGCTCTTCGTTCCTGTGGCATCCATACCTCAAGAATTTTTGTTCCAATAGTTGGAATGTCTCTTCTTTTTTCAATTTCTACTTTGTTTATTGCTGACAGAATGATTCCGTACACTACAGAGCAGTATCGTTCTTTGTATGCACAAGTTTTGGAAAGTGTTCCAACACTCGAACTTGAGAGCTACAGTTCTACAAAATTTTCAAACATGGTTATTTCAAATGGTGTAGTTGAAAAAAATACAGTTCATGACCTTTTGATTTTTGATTATTCCGGTGGCGATAATCGTGTTGTTTATGCCAATACAGGGACTTTTTCTGTTGTTGATTTAGATAGATTTATATACAAAATTGAGATGGAAAATCCTCAAATTCTCATAACTGACTCTTCCTCAGTAGAGTCTTATTCTCTTGCAAAAGCGCAATCCATGACGATGTATTTGGATTTATCTTCACATGCCGGCTCAAATGTGAATATAACTCCTTCTCAAATGTCCATAAGACAGCTTATTTCTCTTACAGAAGAGAGAAAGGTTGATAATGACAACATTGTATTGCAAAAAGAAGAAGAAATAAGGCGTTATACAAATTCTGTAGCAGACTCTTTGTTTGCTCTGGAAGACGAATCCCTTTCTACAAATGTTCAAGAAATATATGACAATGTAAATGAAGTTAAAAACAGTAATAAATCAAAAAGTTTCAGTTTCTATTTCCAATATTATAGAACAGAACTTCAAAAGAAGTTTGCTTTATCGTTTGCTTGTAC
>CAVGEF010000077.1:0-1377 GCA_963628205.1 Bacteroidaceae bacterium | reverse complement strand
CTTGTACTTTTCTTGTTTTTATTGCATTCCCAATCTCTTTTTACAGAGTCAAAAACGGAAGACTGCTGGGATTTGGTCTTTCTATGTTAATTGCTTGTATTTACTGGTTTCTTCTTTACTATATGCATGTAAAGGCAATTTCTGTTGGACTGCATCCGGCATTTTTTATTTGGTTTCCAAATGCATTGGTATTTCTAATTGGATTTATTCTTCTTTTAAGACTCAGAAAAAGGTGATGAGATGAAAGTTTTAACGAGATACACGCTGAAATCGGTCTTAAAAGTTGGAATTGCTACTGCCATGCTTGCAGCTCTTATGTTGGTTGGTGTAGACCTTTTTTCCAATCTTGACGCATATATAAGCCATTCTTTGAATTTTGGTAGAGCTTTCATGCTTTCCATGCTGTATTATCCTGAGGCCCTTTTGTTGGCTTTGGGCCCGTCTTTTTTGTTTTCTACAACATATTTTCTTTCTATGCTTAACTCCAGCAACGAGATGATGTGTATTCTTAATTCGGGTACAAGCTCAAAAAAAGTTGTCAGACCTCTTTATATTTTGGCAATACTTCTTGCATTGTTTTATTTTGCATTCAATGAAACTGTAGCTATAAAGAGTTCAAATTTGAAAGACTCAAGGTCTCAATCATATACTTGGAGCAGTTCGTCTTTAGATAATACAAATGTTGCTTTAAGTGACATGCAAAACACTTACATGGTTTATGCTACTCGTTATGAAGATATAACCGTAACTCTTTACAATGTCTCGTATATAGAAATGGAAAATGTCGCAAACGGCAGTAATATTTACAGAATAAATGCTTATAAAGCCACATATGACCAAGAAAAAGGTTTTTGGACTTTTTTTGATTGTTATGTTTATTCGCAAAAAGAGAGTGGGGAAGTAGTTGAAATTGCACATTATGACTCTCTTGATGTTGAAAACATGAAACTTGAAAGTGAACTTTTCAGGAATTTATCGGGAGAAATTTCAAAAATGTCGCTTCCTTTGGCTCGTTCATATCTTATGCGCATGAAAAACCTTAATCCGGAAGAGTACGCAAGACTGGGAACAGAATATTACAAGAGATTACTTAGCTGTCTTACTCCTCTTGTAATGATGATAATTGCATGCAGTATGAATTACAGATTTAAGAAAAATGTACTGTTTTTCTCTCTCATATGTTCAATTTGTGTTGCTGTTGTCTACTATGTTATTCAAATGATGACTATAATGCTCTCAGATCAAGGAGTTATTGCTCCTTATCTTGGTATTTTGATACCATTTATTGTGATACTTGGCCTTTCTTCTATAATGTCATTTATCATGAAAGCTTAATACTCAGGAAATTTTATGACAGATAAAATATATACATTGCAC
>CAVGEF010000076.1:3589-6669 GCA_963628205.1 Bacteroidaceae bacterium | reverse complement strand
GTGTATGGAAGTGTGTCAGGCTACATGGGCGGAAAAGTTGACCTTGTCATGATGCGTATTGTTGACATCATTTATTCGTTGCCGGACATGCTCATAGTAATTTTGTTAAGTGTTGTCCTTCAGACAGTCATCACGTTAAAAAGTGGTTCTTTCCTAAGCTCGCTGGGCACAAATATGATTTCAATGTTCATTGTGTTTGGCTTGCTGTACTGGGTGGGAATGGCGCGCCTTATTAGAGGTCAAATTCTTTCTATCAAAGAAAATGAGTACATTTTAGCTTCAAAATCAATTGGAACGCCAACAAGAATGATAATTAAAAAACACATGATTCCCAACTGTCTTTCCGTGATAATTATTTCAACTGCATTGCAGATTCCGTCTGCAATTTTTACAGAAAGTTATTTGAGTTTTGTGGGTTTGGGTGTTCAGGCTCCAATGCCTTCGTTGGGCTCTCTTGCGAACTCGGCACGTGGTGGACTGCAAAGTTATCCTTATAAACTCTTGTTTCCTGCGTTGATGATTTGTCTTATTGTTCTAAGTCTCAATCTCTTGGGAGACGGGCTTAGAGACGCATTTGACCCAAAACTTAGAAAGTAGGGGGCCACTATGAACGAAAAAGTTTCAAAAAGTGACGAGCAAGTTTCAGAAAAAAATTCCAGGTCAGTTTCCATGCAAGCCCCAAAGCAGCATCTTCTTAGCGTAAATGACTTACATACTTCATTTTTTACAGATTCCGGTGAAGTTCATGCCGTAAACGGTGTGTCTTTCAATTTGGATGAAGGCGAGATTTTGGGTATTGTTGGAGAGTCCGGCTCAGGAAAGAGCGTTACTGCTTATTCAATTATGCAAATTCTTGCTGATACAGGAAAAGTAACAGGCGGTAACATCCTTTACAAGGGCAATAATATTGTTGAATGGAATGAAAGAAAACTTTGCCATTTTAGAGGTAAATGCTGTTCAATTATATTCCAAGACCCTATGACGAGCCTAAATCCTGTATTTACAATTGGAAATCAGCTTAAAGAAGCCATTGCGCTTCACACAAATAAAAAAGGAAAAGAAGCCAAGGCCCGTGCAATTGAGCTTTTGGAGCTTGTTGGAATTAATGAGCCTCAAAGAAGAATCAGGCAATACCCTTATGAGCTTTCAGGTGGTATGAGACAGCGTGTCATGATTGCAATGGCACTTGCCTGCGAGCCCGATATTCTTATCGCAGACGAACCTACAACCGCTTTGGATGTTACAATTCAGGCTCAAATTCTTGAGCTTATTCAGGATTTGCAAAAAAAATTGGGCATGGCTGTAATCTTGGTTACTCATGATTTGGGTGTAATTGCCGAGCTTTGCGACAATATTATTGTCATGTATGGCGGTCGTATTTGCGAAAGAGGAACAGGTGCCGAGATTTTCTACAATCCAAAACACGAGTACACAAAAGGTCTTTTGCGTTCAATTCCAAATGTGAATAACATGAAAGAGCGCCTTGTTCCAATTCCCGGAACTCCAATTAATATTCTCAATCTTCCCAAGGGATGCCCTTTTTGCGCTCGTTGCCCGCAGTGCATGAAGATATGTCTTGAAGAAAAACCTGAAGAAATTTGGATGAATGAAAACCACAAAGCAGCATGCTGGATAAATATTAAGGATTTGGTTTGCAAAGGAGATGCCGTATGAGTAGCAAAAATGACACAAACAGCATGAATAGTGCAGTCAACATGAACAGCGAAGTCTCAAAAGTCCCTTTGGTAGAAGTTAAAAACCTTAAGCAATATTTTCCGGTCAAAACAGGTTTTTTCAAAACTCAGCACCTCAAAGCTGTTGACGATGTCTCATTTTCCATTGAAAGTGGAGAAACTTTGGGCCTTGTTGGCGAATCAGGCTGTGGAAAAACTACAGTAGGGCGTTCTTTATTACATTTATACGAACCAACTGCCGGGCAAATTCTGTTCAACGGAGAGCTTGTTACAAAGAAAAATCTTTCTCAAATGAGAAAAAACATGCAAATGGTTTTTCAGGACCCTTATTCTTCATTAGACCCCAGAATGACAGTTGAAGATATCATTGGAGAGCCTTTGGATGTTCATAAGCTGTACTCTACGCGAGCCGAGCGCCGTGAAAAGATTTTGCAGCTTATGGATTATGTTGGCCTTAATTCAGAGCATGCACGTCGTTACGCTCATGAGTTTTCAGGAGGACAGCGCCAGCGTATAGGCATTGCGCGCGCCCTTGCCGTAAATCCTAAATTCATCGTATGTGATGAACCTGTTTCTGCTCTTGATGTTTCAATTCAGGCTCAGGTTGTGAATATGTTTGAAGATTTGCAGGAAAAACTTAATGTGGCATATCTTTTCATAGCCCATGATCTTTTGGTTGTACATCATATATCACAAAGAATTGCAGTAATGTATCTTGGAAAGATTGTTGAAATTGCAAATTCCGATGAGATAAATGAACATCCTCTTCATCCTTATACGCAGTCTTTGATTTCTGCTGTTCCAATTCCTGACCCCAATATCACCCGCAGTCGTCGCAGAATTGTGCTTGAAGGAGATGTTCCAAGTCCTCTTAATATGCCACAGGGATGTCCTTTTAGAACAAGATGTCGTTATGCTTGCGAAAAATGTGCTCAAAGCATGCCTGATTTGGAAGAACGCGCACCGGGACACAAAGTCGCATGCCACATGATATAGCTTTTGGCAAATGTATAAGGCTTATACCCCGGCCTCTCTCGTTTTGCAGTTTAACAGTCTAGCGGTGAGAGGGTCCGGCCTGTGATGGCTAAAGATGTGAGAAAAACGAATAATTCCTTCAGTACTTATTTCTTTAGCTGTATTACACATATGTTCAATATATCAGACAAAATTTCATTATTTTGAATAAAGTTTGAATAATTTTGTTGGCACTTTCTTTGTAAAGCTTTAGTGCTACTGTTGGAATTTTGTTAGTATATTTACATTTTTTGAATATTTAGAGAATAAAAATACAATTTTTTGAAAAAATTATTGTGCTTTTTTTTAGAAAACGATAAAGATATCGCAAATTAAATTTTAAGAGGGTTTTGAAAAACCTTTAGTCAAAGG
>CAVGEF010000076.1:1403-3579 GCA_963628205.1 Bacteroidaceae bacterium | reverse complement strand
TTCTAGTAATGATCGTGATTTGCTCCTATGCTTTTTGTAGTGGAGCTACAGAAGCAAAACCGGCAACATCATCATCAACTTCAACATTGGTTATAGATCCAGAAGAACATGTTGGAGCAGACTATGTAGACCCACTTACACAGTGGAGCATCTATGACGACCTCATTGCAGATATCAAGTCTGAAACTGACACTGCAAAGAGAGCTGAGATGATGCATGAGGCTGAAGACATTCTTATGTCTAATTTCTGTGTCATCCCATTCTATTATTACAACGATGTTTATATGCTCAAGAGCTATGTCACCGGTGTTTATTCAAGCCCGTTTGCAACAAAGTTCTTCCAGTATACAAAACTTTCCAACGGTTCTGACACTCTTCGTGTTTGCCTTGCTTCAGAGCCTGATTTCCTTGACCCAGCCCTCAACAGCACTGTTGACGGTGCATGTCTTGCAGCAGCATCATTTTCAGGTCTTTATACTTATGATGCATCCGGTTCTACTGTTCCTGCATGTGCTGTTGGTTACACTGTTTCAGACGATGGACTTGAGTATATTGTAACACTCAAGAGCGGTCTCAAGTGGTCTGACGGTTCAGATCTTACAGCTTCTGATTTCGTTTATTCTTGGAAGCGTGCTACTTCTTCTGATACAGCTGCCGACTACGCTTATATGTTCAGCGGTTTTGAAGGATACGGTTCAGCAGATGGCATTAGTGTTGTAGCTCTTGATGATGTAACTCTTAAATTTAGACTTTCAGCTCCATGTGCTTATATGGAAGACCTTATGGCATTCCCAACATTCTTCCCTGTAAAACAGTCTGCTGTTGAATCTTATGCAGATTGGAAAACAAGCCCGGGCGGTTGGTGCCAAAATGCAGGTTTTGTATCCAATGGTCCATTTGTTTGTACCGGTTGGAACCATGATGTCTCTATGACATACGAGAAGAACCCGTACTGGTATGATGCAGACAAAGTCAGCATCAATAAGATTGAATTCATGCTTTCTGCAGATGACAATGCAATTTTTGCTGCATACAATGCCGGAGATCTTGATCTTGCTGACTCTGTTCCAACAGATGCAATCGCAGGACTTATTTCTTCCGGTAACTCAGAGTTCCACATTGTTGACGAACTTGGAACATACTATGCAGCATTCAACTGCAAGAGCAAAATCTTTGATGGAAAGACTCCTGCACAGGCAGCATGCATGAGAGAAGCATTCTCTCTCCTTATTGACCGCGACTACATTTGTGAGAACATAGGTCAAACAGGCCAAGTTGCAGCCAACTCATTCATTCCTCTTGGAATGGCAGACGGCAACGGCGGTATCTTCAAATCTGATGCCTCTGACGGCTACTTTGATGCTTATGGTATCAACAATGATCCTAGCGGAACAACTGCCAAGGCAATTGCACTCCTTGAAGCTGCAGGATACAAATTCGTAGACGGCAAGCTCTCATCTGAGACTCCAATTAGCTTGACTTACCTTACCAACCAGACTTCCGGACACATTGCTGTAGCAGAGTCCATTCAGCAAGACCTTGCAGCAATTGGTATTGATCTTTCAATTCAAATCCAAGACTGGAACGTATTTTTACAGGAAAGAAAGAACGGCAACTTTGACTTTGCTCGTGAAGGTTGGATTGCAGACTTCAACGACCCAATTAATATGTTGGAGATGTGGACTACAGAATCAGGAAATAACGACTGCCAGTTTGGTAAATAACCTCCCTTCTTGGTCTTCGTGAGGTCTGCGTTGTCGCTGTGGCATGGGCCGTATAGAAAATACTGTCCCATGCCTTGCTTCTAGCAATTCCTTCACGAATACCTGCGAAGATTTCTTGGTCTTTTAAGTCGTATGCTACGTCGCTGCGCTTGGGCTGTATAAAATATACTATCCCTCGCTTGCGTTGTCGCTGTGGCATGGGCCGTATAGCTTATGCATTAATTTGAGCACAACAGTATGAAAATACTGTCTGTGCTCTTTTTTTTTATTAAATGAATGTCTAAAGCGCATACGTGGTGTGAGATTTAAGTCTCTCATGTGCCCATAGACGCCATTTGGTCTTTTTGCATTTATAGAGAATGTGTGAAGATTTCGAATATTTGAAGGCTTATTATTTACACAAATTCCAAAATATGAAAAATGAAGCCAATGAAAAAGAATAGGATAATAAT
>CAVGEF010000076.1:0-1298 GCA_963628205.1 Bacteroidaceae bacterium | reverse complement strand
ACATTTTTGGTAATGTCAGTGGCATTGTTAAGTATTAATGCAACAACGATTGACGAGATACTTGAAAGTGCCAAGGAAAACAGTCTCTCATACCGCAATATACTTCTTAATTATGAGAATGGGCTGTTGTCTATTTCCCAACTTGAGGAAGATGATAAAGTAGGTGTTTCAGTCAGTGCCAGTGCTTCTCCTTTAGTACAGGCCAACACTGATGATGTTGCGCTTAATTTAGACCTCTCGTCTGTGCAAATAACACTTCCCAATGACGGAAAAACAACAATTAGCGGTAATGTGTCTCTTACTACTAAGTACAAAACAGGTCAAACTTCAATTGGCGGGGGTTTGGCACTTGCGCACACTTTTGATTTTTCAGGATATACTTCTGATACAGCTAATGACCTAAGCTACGCGTCTACAAAATATTCAACAGAGCGTACCCGTAAATTAAATGAGCTTAATTTTGAAAAGACGGTTCTGTCTTCTATATCATCTATATTAAGCGCAGAAAGCTCCATTGCGAAAGCCAATTTCAACGTTGAAAAACAGCAGACAGCTTTTGATAAGCTTGTTGCTCTTAAAACATATACGCAGGAAAGCAGTATTTATATAAATACATTGAATACATTGAACTCTCTCAAAAGTTCACTTGAAGCCAGCAAAGAACAATATAATCAGCTTGTAAATCAATATAAAACATTGACAGGGTTGGACTGGGAAACAGTGGAAGGCCTTGAGGCTCCGGTTTTAACGCTTGCAGTTTATGATGAAGGAAATACAGAGGTCTTAATCCAGTCTTTGAATGCCCAAAGCAGTGAACAGGCGTACAAAAAAGCAGTAGCCAGTGCAAATCCTTCTTCATTGAAAACAAACCTTTCTTTTGGAATAGATGATGATAAGAAGATTTCTCTTGGCGGTTCTGCCCAATATAATGCAAAAAACTGGGATGTAAGCATTACTCCTACATTTACAATTTCAAGCGGGACAGTTACACCTTCTGTTACTGTTGCAGGCAGCTGGAAAAATGATACTTCTTCAAGCGACAGTGAGATAAACAGGGCTCTAAATGATGCCAAGGTCGCTGCCAATAATTATTTGGAAGCACTGTCAAGCTACCAAGAGGATACGGCAAGCTATTCATTGAGAATACTCCAATGGAACAGTCAACTTTCACAGGCACAGACCGATTTAGACTATAAAAAGACACTTTTGGATAACACTCAGGCTTTATATGATTTGGGGCTTGAGACAGCAGAAAATCTAAAAAGTGCAGAGCTTGACTACCCTCTTAGTCAAACAGA
>CAVGEF010000075.1:0-3287 GCA_963628205.1 Bacteroidaceae bacterium | reverse complement strand
GATGAGAAACAAATTCAGCTGCAGTATACAATCTTGAATGATAAACCCACTGGTCCACTACTCTCAAAGGCCTTGTAGGAACAAAATCAAGGAAAATACTGTCTTCTGTCAAAACATTAAGACCATAAGATGCAATAAGCTCCGGAATTCCATGATTGATTTCCGGGTCAATATGGTAAGGACGACCTGCAAGAACAATAGCTTTTTCACCTAACTTTTCACTTTTCTCAAGAATCCTTGCTCCCTCTTTTCTTATATCCTCTTTGGCTTTTCTTTGCTCAGCCCAAGCTTCTTTTACAGCCTCTTTTACTTCTCCGGCAGGAATGCCCCATTCTTCACGGCAAATTTCAACCAACCTGTCAGAGACAGTGCTTTCGTCCGTAAAAGTCATAAATGGATGAATGTAACGAACCCCTTTTTCTTCCAAATCTTCAACATTATTTTTTATATTTTCAGGATAAGATATGACAATTGGGCAGTTATAATACCTGTTTTGCGGATTTTCTGTTTCCTTATGCTCATAGTAAACACTTGGGTGAAAAATAGTCTTCACGCCCTCGCCAATGAGATACTCAACATGCCCGTGCACAAGCTTAGCCGGGTAGCAAAGAGACTCAGACGGTATTGACTCCATCCCTTTCTCATATATTTTTCTTGAAGAAAACGGCGAAAGCACCACGCGGAATTTGAGCTTTTTGAAAAACGTTGCCCAAAAAGGATAATTTTCATACATATTAAGAACTCTGGGAAGTCCAATGTCTCCGCGTTCTGCCAATTCTTCGTCCAAGCTCTCATACTTGAAAATTCGCTCACGCTTATAGGCGACCATATTGTCACCCTTTTTTGTCCCATTACTATTACCCAAAGGTCTTTCACAACGGTTGCCGCTTATATGCCTGCGCCCGCCGGGAAAAACATTGATTGTAAGCATACAGTTATTTGAACAACCGCCACAGCGTGTAGAAGTAGCTTTGTAGCTTAAACTTTCAATCTCATCCAACGACAACATACTGCTCTTAGAGCCTGTATAATTGTTTTTAGCAATAAGAGCTGCTCCAAAAGCTCCCATAACACCCGAGATATCAGGACAAATGACTTCTGCGCCTGCAATCTTTTCAAAAGCAGCAAGAACAGCCTTATTGTGAAAAGTTCCACCCTGAACAACAATGTGTTTTCCAAGTTCTTCTGCAGAAGAAAGTTTTATAACTTTATAAAGAGCATTTTTAATTACTGAATATGCAAGACCTGCTGAAATATCGGAAACAGAAGCGCCTTCTTTTTGAGCCTGTTTGACATTAGAGTTCATGAAAACAGTACAGCGTGTTCCCAAATCCACAGGGTGCGGAGCAAAGAGTGCAATCTCTCCAAACTCTTGTGCGCTATAACCCAACGACTGAGCAAAATTCTCAATAAAAGAGCCACAGCCTGACGAACATGCTTCATTGAGCATAATAGAGTCTACAACCCCGTCCTTAAGGCGAATACACTTCATGTCTTGACCGCCTATATCAAGAACGCAATCAACAGAATTGTCAAAAAAAGAAGCAGCCGTGCAATGCGCAATAGTCTCAACTATTCCGTCATCAAGAGAAAAAGCAGTCTTAAGCAGTGCCTCCCCATACCCCGTAGAACAACTGCGTGCAATCTCAGAGCTCTGTGGCATTAAAGAAGAAAGTTCTTTTATACCAACTTTAGCAGCTTCTATGGGATTTCCCTTATTATTTGTATAAAAAGAGTATAAGAGCTCTCCAGCCTCTCCAACAAGTGCAAGTTTTGTTGTAGTAGAGCCGGCATCGATGCCCAAAAAACACTTTCCTGTATACGATGCAAGGTTTCCCCTCTTAATTTTTGCTTTATCATGCCGGAAGCAAAAATCATCAAAACTTTCTTTATTTTCAAAAAGAGCCGGAAGACGTGGCATTTCAAAAGTTACTTTAATACCGCTTTTAAGTTTTTCTATAAGAGACTCAAGTTCAATAGAGTTGTTAGAATTACTCTCAAGAGATGCTCCCAAAGCTGCAAAAAGATGTGAGTTTTCAGGATCTACTGTTGTTTTTTCCGTAAGACCCAAAGTCCTGATAAAAGCTTTTTTAAGCTCCGGCAAAAAATGAAGAGGCCCTCCCAAAAATGCAACACAGCCTCTGATTGGTTTACCACATGCCAAGCCCGATATCGTTTGTGTAACAACTGCTTGAAATATGGAAGCAGCAAGATCTGCTTTTGTTGCACCTTCATTGATAAGAGGTTGAATGTCAGTTTTAGCAAAAACACCGCAACGGGCTGCAATAGGATAAAGTTGTTTGAAGTTTTCAGCTTCTTTGTTCAAACCCGTGGCAGTAGTCTGTAAAAGAGCAGCCATTTGATCTATGAAAGAGCCTGTGCCACCGGCACAAACCCCGTTCATGCGTTCTTCCAGACCACCGGTAAAATAGATTATCTTGGCATCCTCACCGCCCAATTCTATTGCGACATTAGTTTGCGGTGCATATTTTTTTAGAGCAGTAGCAACAGCGACGACTTCCTGGACAAAGTTGAGTTCCAAAGCTTTGGCAAGATTGATTGCCCCTGATCCTGTAATAGAGACGTCCAAAACAGCATTGCCCACGCACTTTTTTGCATCCTCCAATAGAGATGCCAATGTCTCTTGGGTATGCGCTTGGTGACGCCTGTAGTCCCCGTAAACAAGATTGTCTTTGTCATCAAGAATTACAAGTTTTACAGTTGTAGAGCCTATATCTATTCCGGCACGGTACTTATTCATCAATACTTCCCCTTCAATTCCCCTCGCATCTTTTTAATGTGAGCCAAAGCTGAATTTTGATTCTTCTCCTTTGAAAAGGCGTTTGAAATTTTCACTGTGTCTGTAAAGAACAAAGAGTGCTATAAGAGCATCGTAGAAAGCTACAGACACAGGAGCCTTAAAGAGTATAAGAATTACAGGAGCACAAAGAAGTGCTGCTACCGTTGAAAGAGACATATATTTAGTTGTAAGTAAAAGTACTACCATAATAAGAGTAACAATGAGCCCCACATGCCAGTCTATAACCCATACAGTGGAAAGACTTACCAAAAAGCCCTTACCCCCCTTAAAACCGTACCAAAGAGGATATGCATGACCCAAAACAGCAAACATGCCGGTATAGACAGCACCAAGTTGATACATTCCAAGTTCTTTTTCAAAAAGATTGGCAAAAATTATGCAAACTATAGCAGCTTTAGAAACATCAAGAAATAAGACCAAGTAAGCAAGTTTATTGCCAAAACATCTCTTGAAGTTTGTAAAACCG
>CAVGEF010000074.1:0-5103 GCA_963628205.1 Bacteroidaceae bacterium | reverse complement strand
TTACAGCATATTCCATAGTTACTTTTCTCATATTGGTTTTCTCAAATGATATTTTTGCTTATGTCTTTGGAATGTTGTTCGGAAAAGGCAATAATGGAATATTAAAAGCAAGCCCCAAAAAAAGCTTGGCCGGGTTTATAGGCGGTTTTCTTGCAACTATTGGAATTTCTATTGCATTATTTGCAATATTTGACAAACACTTGCCATCATTCAGTCTTGCAAAACAAATCATTTTGGGTGCTTCCATGAGTATAAGTGCAAATATTGGTGATTTGATTGAAAGTGTATTCAAGCGCTCGGCAGGCGTTAAAGACTCGGGCCACGTAATTCCGGGAAGAGGCGGTGCTTTGGATTCAATAGATTCACTTATTTCAGGTGCACCAATCTTCTTTATTATTTTTAGTATAAGCCTATAATTGTCCTATAATAAGCTTGCAATTATAGCTTACAATAGTCTGCATTCATCAAAGTTCAGGCATTTCCAAATAAGCAGAACCAGGAGCTGGAGAGAAAAGAAAGAGAAAAGAAAATGAGAAAAGTCGTAATTTTGGGACTAACCGGCAGTATTGGAACAACAGCTCTCAGGGGGTGCAAACTATTTGAAGACTCAATTCGCATAATTGGCGCTTCGTGCCACAGTAAAATAAATGAAGCACTTCAAATATGTGCAAAAAATAACATTCCAAACCTTTGTATCACAGGCCCGGAATCTTCTTATTGGGCAAAGGCTCAAAAGAACATAAAAATTTGGACAAACATTTCTGAGATGCTCTCCTTTATTTTACCGCATACAGTCTTAAACGGGATTGCAGGTTCTGCGGGGCTTAAAGCATCATTTGATGCAATAGGACATTGCAAAAATCTAGCACTTGCAAACAAGGAATCAGTTGTCTTAGGCGGTAAAATTCTTTTTCAATATGCAAAAGAGAAAGGAACAAAAATAATTCCGGTAGACAGTGAACATTCAGCAATAGATGAACTTTTACAGGCACATAAAAAAGAAAACGTCTCAAAAATAATTATCACAGCAAGCGGAGGCCCTTTTAGAAATAAAGAGGCGGATGAGTTAAAAGATATTACTCCACAGCAGGCAATAAAGCACCCCACATGGAATATGGGACCTAAAATATCCATAGACTCTTCAACTCTCGCAAATAAGGGCTTGGAAGTAATAGAAGCTCATTATCTTTTTGGTTTTGATGCTAAAGACATAGAAGTTGTAATTCATCCGCAAAGTATTGTTCATTCAATGATAAGAACAGCAAACGGGCAAGTTTATGCACAAATGTCTCCTCCTGACATGGTTTTTCCAATTATGAGAGCACTTACTGCCTCAATGCCGTCAACAAATATTAAAAGCGCAGGAAAAATGCTGGATTTTACTTCTCTTGATTTGAGTTTCAGTAAACTTGATGAAAACAAATTTCCTTTTGTAAAAGATGCTTTTGAATGTATAACAAAAGAAGGCTCATACCCTATTGCTTACAATGCATCAAATGAAATTGCAGTACAAGCATTTATAGACAACAAAATTAACTATACATCAATCAGAGATGTAGTAAGAGAAGTTCTTGATTGCTCCTGGTCTTACAGTCCAAAGAATTACGATGAAATTGAAAAACAACAAGAGCGTGCATTTGAAAAAGCAAGAAGCATTGTAAATAAAGGAAAGTGCAAAACATGACACTCACTCTCACTTGGTCATGGATAATCTCAATTGCAATAGGTCTTCTTGGTATAAGCATAATGGTCATAATCCATGAACTTGGACATTTTTTGGTTGCCAGGATTTGCGGAATATCGGTTCAGGTTTTACAATTTGGTTTTGGACCGGCATTTATCAAATGGGGTAAAAAAGACACGCAATATAGAATTGCAGTTATCCCGTTTGGCGGTATGTGCAAGATGAGAGGCCAAGACGATTTGAAAAATGCAATTGTACAAAAGAAAAAACACATAGAAACATGTGAAGACGGCTCCATATGGGCTGTTGGTGCATTCAAAAGAATAATTGTTTATATGGCAGGGCCTCTTTTTAACATACTGTTTGCATTCATTTGTTATACTCTTTTGCTTACAATGAATACTTTGGTTCCATATTCGCCTCCAAAAATTGTCGTTGCTTCTGATTATCCTTCTTTATATGAAATCTCTACCTGTTCAGCAGAAAAAGCAGGCCTTAAAACAGGAGATTTCATAACAGCAATAGACGGAAAGCCTGTTCAATCATATGAAGAGCTCCAGCAAGTGCTTTCGTCAAAACAAGATGAATCCTCAATTGAAGTCCAAACACAAAGAGGTCTTTTCAATCTTGTTCCTGTAGACAGCTTATTTGGGATTTTACCATTTAAGGAAGCTGTTGTAGGTCATGTAAATTTTGACACACCTGAAAAAAAAGCCGGTCTGAAATCCGGGGATACAATTCTTAAAATCAACGACAGAAATGTCACAAATATGTTCGATTTACTGGTAGAATCAAGTACTTCTGATTATCTTACACTTCTTGTATCAAGAAAAGGACAAGAACTTGAGATTTCTTTTGAAAATCCTTCTTCAACTCTCAATTTCACACTTATGCAACAAACAAAATCCATTAGCGGAATGAACTTCTTCAGTGCCATGAGAGTATCTCTTTTAGAGTGTTTTCAAAACTTCAAACAGTCAATTGTTGCTCTTATAAATGTAATTCGCGGAAAATCTGAGGCACATGATACTTTGGGAGGGACTTTTGCAGCGTCTCAAAGCATGGGAATGCTGACAACAAAAGGTTTTGCAGCAGGTTTTAATACAGGAATGCGAACCGTTCTTTTTCTTTTGGCAAGCGTAAGTATCTCACTGTGTGTAGCAAATCTCTTGCCAATTCCGGCATTAGACGGGGGCTTGATTATTCTAAGTCTTGCAGAGCTCATCACAGGACACACTTTCCATCCAAGGCTCTATTTGGCCTTACAGGTTATTGGGATTTTAATTATAACTTTGGCTTTTGTGCTGCTGACTTTTTTCTGAAAAACTCAGAGAAGTTTTTGCAAAACGCTAGAACTTCTCTATTTCTCTGAATGACATATAGTCTGCAATGAAATTGAGATTGAAAGCTCCTGTACTTCCGTTTCTTTGTTTTGCAACTATTATCTTCAACGGTTTCAGTTTTACAGTTTGCTCTTCAAAATCAGAATCGGACTCTTCGTATTGTGCAATTTTTCCTTCTTCATTAAGACGCTTTGAAGGGTCATCCAGCAATATTACAAGGTCTGCATCTTGCTCAATTGAGCCGGAATCTCTTAAGTCTGCAAGCATTGGAGGCCTGTCTTTTCCACCTTCTCTGTTAACTTGTGCAAGACAAATAACAGGAACATTAAGCTCTCTTGCAAGGCTCTTAAGCGAACGCGAAATTATTGAAACTTGCTCATGGCGTGGCATACTGGCAGGACCTTGCAAATCAATTAAACCAATATAGTCAATGAAAATAGCTTTAATATCGTTCTCACGTTTCATTCTACGTGCCTGAGAGCGTATTTCCATAAGACTAATGTTTGGAGTATCTTGGATAAGCAAGTTTTTTGCATTTTCATAGAGCATACCGGCTGTATCCATCAGTTTTTGCTCAGAATTTTTGTCCAGTTTGCCATTTCTGAGAGTCATATTATTAATTTGGCCTCTATTGGAAAGAATTCTTTCAACAAGCGATGAGCCGGACATTTCCAAAGAGAAAAAACCAACCGGAACCGGAGCCGGACCAAATGCCATATTAATTGCAATATTAAGGCCAAGTGCTGTCTTTCCAACTGAAGGACGTGCTGCAATAATTACCATATCTGACGGCTTGAACCCGCCAATAAGCCTGTCCAAAGGCCTGAACCCTGACGAAAGACCGCTTGTTTTCTTTCCGGATTGCCTGTCATGGACATCGTCAACCACTTTAAGGATTAGACTGCCGACATCGGTATAATTATTTGTGCCAATACTACTTCCCAAGGCCGATATTTTTTGCTCAACCTCGTCTATTGATTTTTGCACGTCTTGCGTTTCGTCAAATGCTTTATCGCCCACAAGAACCGATAAATCTATAAGGCGTCTCTTTATGGCACAATTGCGAATTATTTGTGCATAGTACACCGCATTGGTAGATGATGGGACAGAGTCCGTAAGACTTGCTATGTAAGACGGGCCACCACACTCATTCAAAGTGCCTTTTTCAGATAAGTATTGAGTAAGTGAAAGGAGGTCAATGGCCACACTTGGCTTGTCATTTCTAAGTCCAATAATACCTTCCCATATAAGAGTGTGGGAACGCTGATAAAAATCATCCTTTGTGATGATAGACTGAACATCATCCAAAGCTCTGTTTCTGAGAAGTATTGAACCAAGTAATGCAATTTCAGCATCAATGTTTTGAGGGGGCACTCTTCCTATCAAACCACTTGCCATGTCATGGCCTCCATTAAGGAACTGTGTCAATTATAACACTTATAACATCTTAGACAACTCGTCTTAGACAACACAGCCCGCTGTTTCCAGCGAGCTGTAAGTAACCAAATAAATCCAGTCTTAGCCTTCAACAGTAGCTGTAGTTTCTTCAACAGCCGGCTCTTCTGCAGTCTCTGCGACAGCTACATCTTCTGCTGCTTTTTCTTCAGCTTCTTTTGCTGCTTTTGCTGCTTTTGCAGCCTCTAATTCTGCTTTTGCAGCTGCCTCTTTAGCGGCTTTTTCTTCTGCTTTGACAACAGCTTCACTAAGAACGTTAAGCTTGATAACAGAAGACTCATTCTCATAAAGATGGATTTTTGCATTGTAAACACCAACCATCTTGATTGAGTGTGTTGCAACCTCAATTCTTTTCTTCTCAATGTCAAAGCCAAGCTTTGCAAGAGCTTCCTGAATCATAAGAGGTGTAACTGAGCCAAAGAGCTTTCCAGAATCTCCGGCAGAAACAACCATGTCAAGGCTTACGCTGTCAAGTTTCTCTTTAAGACTTGCAGATGCCTGACGTTTTGCAATCTTGCGCTTTTCAATTGCAGCTGCTCTGCTCTTAAAAATTGCTAAATTCTCGCTTGTGTACAGTACCGCAGCACCAGTGGGCAGCAGATAGTTACGAGCATATCCATC
>CAVGEF010000073.1:0-3102 GCA_963628205.1 Bacteroidaceae bacterium | reverse complement strand
CTTCTATCAAAGGCGAAAACCTCGTATTGCGTAAATCCGCATTTTTAAGCCTGCAATTTTATGTTTTCATAAAAATCAAAAATCAAAATTATTGTTTTCAAAATCAAAGGTTGACAACTCTCTTGTATGGGTTTTAGAATTATTTTGCAGTGAAGGTAATAGCTTTTTGTGTATGCTTTCATCTTTTTATTTTGTGCAACTTTTGTGGAGGCTATCTATGTACAATTTAGATGAGTTCATGGCTGAACTTGAAAGAAAAAATCCTGCTCAGCCGGAGTTCATTCAGGCTGCTCGTGAAGTCATCGAGTCGGTTATTGATGTTGTTAATAACAACCCAAAGTATCTTTCAAACAAGATTCTTGATAGGATTGTTGAACCGGAAAGAATTGTTCAGTTTAGAGTTGAATGGGAAGATGACAACCATCAAATTCAAGTAAACCGCGGTTACAGAGTACAATTTAACAGCGCAATAGGCCCTTATAAGGGAGGTCTTAGATTTGCAAAGAACTTAACACTTGGAACTCTCAAGTTCTTGGGTTTTGAGCAAATCTTCAAAAACAGTCTTACAACACTCCCAATGGGAGGAGCAAAGGGTGGTTCTGATTTTGACCCTGTTGGCAAATCTGACAACGAAATCCTTCGTTTCTGCAAAAGCTTCATGACAGAGCTTTACAAGTACATTGGTCCTGATACAGACGTTCCGGCCGGAGACCTTGGTGTTGGAGGAAGAGAAATTGGTTATCTCTATGGCCAATACAAGAAGATTCGCCAGGAAAATACCTGCGTTCTTACAGGTAAGGGACAAACATGGGGAGGTTCTCTCATTAGACCTGAGGCAACAGGCTTTGGTGCAATGTATTTCACAAATGAAGTTCTAAAGCTCAACGGTGATACATTTGAAGGCAAGAGAGTTTCTGTTTCCGGTTTTGGTAATGTTGCTTGGGGAGCTGCAATGAAAGTTTCACAACTTGGAGCAAAAGTTATTGCTATTTCCGGTCCGGATGGCTATGTCATTGATGAAGACGGCGTTGGAACTCCGGAAAAATGGGCATACATGCTTGAACTTAGAAGTTCAAACAAGAACATTGTTGCTCCTTATGCAGAAAAGTTTGGTGCAAAATTTGTTCCGGGTCATAAAGTTTGGGAACTTCCTGTTGATATCGCATTTACATGTGCTCTTCAGAACGAACTCAATGGCGATGATGCAGCTCTTCTTATCAAGAATGGTGTTAAATATGCAATTGAAGTTTCCAACATGGGATGCACTCCGGAAGCAATTGCAACATTCCAAAAAGCAAGAATTACATTCTGCCCGGGAAAAGCTGTTAATGCCGGCGGCGTAGCTGTTTCAGGTTTGGAAATGAGTCAGAATGCTGAACATATTAAGTGGTCTGCTGAGGAGGTCGACAAGCAGCTCCACACAATTATGAAGAACATCTTTGATGCATGTGTAAGGGAAGGAAAGGAAGCTGACGGATATGTTAACTATGTAAAGGGTGCAAACATTGCAGGCTTTAGAAAAGTCGCTGATGCAATGTGTGACCTTGGTTACTGATTAACTTTTCCCCATATTTGATTGACAAAAAAGCCACCGTTTAAGTGAAAAACTTTTCGGTGGCTTTTTTATTGAAAAAGGAACGCTTTGAGGCCTCAGCTTTGACATTCTTTGTCATCGCTATTGTCTTTTGGCTTTTTCTTTCCAATCTTATTCAGAATGAGAACAACAAGGAAAATGCCTCCCATGGCAGCAGCCAATAAGCCCCAAGATAAAAATCCCATTCTTACAGCTTCTTGAACATATATTTCAGACATACATCAAATCTCCTATCAGTTAAACATAGAAAGAATAAGGCCGCCGGCTAAGACGCTTCCAATTTGGCCAGCAACGTTTGCGCCAATAGCAAAAGGCAAAAGGAAATTTTGCTTGTTTGCTTCATTTCCAACTTTTTGCACAACTCTTGCAGACATAGGGAAGGCCGATATCCCGGCTCCTCCAATCAAAGGATTAACTTTAGAATCTTTTGGCAAGAACAAATTAGCTATCTTAATAAAGAATACGCCGCAAGCTGTGTCAAAAATAAAAGCCAAAAGACCAAAACCAATTATCATAAGAGTTTGAAAAGTCAAGAGATCCGGGCCTTTCATCATTGGAGCAATTGCAAGACCAAGCAAAAGAGAAATAAGAGGAGAAAGAACATCCTGAGCAGCTCTTGAAAGAGAATCAAGTACTCCACATTCTCTAAGAAGGTTTCCAAACATAAGCATTCCAACTAAGGCCGCAGAATCAGGAGCCATAAGAGAACAAATAATAGTAACGGCAATAGGGAAAACAATGCGGGTAAAATGAGAAACATCAGCTGCTTTATATTTCATTTTAATTTCTCTCTCATGTTTTGTTGTTGTTGCTTTAAGGACTGCCGGCTGAATAATTGGAACAAGCGCCATGTAGCAATAAGCAACAATTAAAATAGGAGCAACAAATTGAGAATTAAGCCGTTGTGAAACCAAAATTGCAGTAGGACCGTCAGCAGCACCAATGATTCCAATAGAAGCAGCATCATTAAGAGGGAAGAATAAAGAAGCCAGCATCATGGTAAGGAAAATTCCACCTTGCCCTGCAGCTCCCACAAATATAAGCCACGGTTTTTGGATTAGAGGTCCAAAATCTATCATTGCACCAATTCCAATGAAAAGAAGCAATGGGAAAACTTCAAACTTATCAATTCCAAAGTTATAAAGCCATGAAAGAATTCCAATGTCATCTGCAATAACAGAGCCTGGAAGATTTACCAAGATAGCACCAAAGCCCATTGGTAAAAGCAACGTTGGCTCCATTTTCTTGCTTATGGCAAGGTAAATCAAAACCAACCCTACAAAAATCATAATTACTTGGTACACTAATTCGTTTTCCATAGCACAATATTACTATTTTAGAGAAATAAAAGCAGTTAAAAAAAGGCAATTTGATTCAATTTTACAGACTTTTTACAAGAATTACTTATTATCTTTCTTGGAAAGCAGTTTTTCTTTTATCTTTGCAAAAGCTTCCTCATGCAAAGTTGAGTGCATTGTTGGGAAAACTTTAATGAGACGCTTTTGAAT
>CAVGEF010000072.1:0-3726 GCA_963628205.1 Bacteroidaceae bacterium | reverse complement strand
GCTCTTAAGACGTTAGAATCGGCATAAGGGGCTGTGATGGATGGCACATGTGTGCAACTTTCAATAGAAGAAATGAGACTTTCAAGTAGTGGGTTTATGACATAGCTTTCTTTTGTGCAAATGAGTATGAGTCTGTCGCAAAGGTTGTCAAGTTTTAAGTGTAACAAATATGGGTTTGCACTATTAAAAAAGGCCTCTATTTGCGTTTTTGTCGTAAGACCCAGCCCTGATACAAGATTAAGTATTTGTTTTTCGTTTTCATCTAAAGACAACAGAATATTTTTTTGATTGCTCGTATTTGAAAAGAAAGAGGCAATGCGCATGGAAAGCTCAGGCTTGTGGAAAGGCGTTGTAACTTTTCCCAAAAAAGTTGAAGCAAGCTGGAAGTAGTACTCTTTTTCAAATGAGGATAAAAGGCTTATGAATTTTTCGTTGTTTGTCATGTCTTTTTCTTCTTCTGTTCCATCAGGCTCACCATTTTGCAAAGCTAATCAACTTTATTCAAATTTCTTTGACTTCGTACTTGTAGCCTTGTTCTACCAAAAATTTTTGCCTGTTTGCAGAAAATTCCTCTTCTACGGTGTACTTACTCACAATTGAGTAGAAGTAACACGGGTTTCGTTTTGGGCGTAAAATTCTTCCTAAGCGCTGTGCTTCTTCCTGCCTTGAGCCAAATGTGCCCGATATTTGAATTGCAATGGAGGCATCGGGGAGGTCAATTGCAAAATTGGCAACTTTTGAGACGATGATGACTTTGTCTAAGCCTTCTCTGAACCTATTATACAATTCATCTCTTTTTGCATTTGATGTGCTTCCTGTTATTATTGGAAATCCAAGCCGTTTTTGTAATTTTTTAAGCTGGTCCAAATATTGGCCAATAATGATGATGCTCTGGCCTCTATGTTTTTCAAGTAAGGTATCAACTACAATGTCTTTTGAAGGATTTGTACTTGCAATTTTGTATTTATCACGCCTGTTTGCAATTGCATACGGGAGAGATAAGTCCTCTTTTAACGGAATTCTGACTTCTACACAATAAGCACTTGCAATCCATCCTTTTTGAGCTAAGTCTGTCCATTGGATATCGTATCGTTTTGGGCCCACAAGACTGAAAACATCATCTTCTTTACCGTCTTCGCGTATGAGTGTGGCTGTAAGACCTGCCCTGTATACGGCCTGCAATTCTGCTGTTATCTTAAATACAGGAGCTGGCAACATGTGAACTTCGTCATATATAACAAGACCCCAGTTTCCCGTTCCTATAATTTTCATGTGTTCGAACTCTCCGTCCTTGCTTGCTCTGTATGTGAGAACCTGATAAGTGCAAACTGTTATGGGTCTGAGTTCTTTCTTTTCTCCTGAGTACTCTCCAATCATCTCTGGTTTTACATTTGTTTTTGCTGTTATTTCTTTAATCCATTGATGCACAGCTACAACGTTTGGACACAATATGAGAGTTTTTGTTTGCAGAGCTTCCATAATTTTAAGACCTACAACTGTCTTACCGCTTCCGCAAGGCATAACAATTGTTCCATATCCTGTACCGGGTCCAAGGTCCCCAAGCAATGCTCTAACTGCATTTTTTTGGTAGTCCCTAAGCTCACAGGACATCTTTATTGGAACTGGCTCTGATTTTACAAGAGGGATTTTATCATCAACAGGAAAACCAAGTTTTATTAAAACAAGTTTTACTTCTCCACGGTCGTACTTGTTAATCTTAAAAGAGATGCTGTTTGGGACTTTGTTTGGTGTGCTGTCTTTTGGCTCTTCCAAAGGCATAAGTAGTTTTGCAAGTTTTGAATTGTTTTCTATTGTTTTTGCTATAAAAGGGTCCGTGATTGTAAGAGCGTAGTATTTGTCTTCTTCACTTTCTTGCAGAGTTTGCTCCTGTTGGGAAATCTCTTGCGAAGAAGTCTCTTGCTCCGGTGTTGCCGGCCCCGATATTTCTTGCTCCGGTGTTGCTAGCCTTGATGTAGCTAGTGGTTCAAGAAAAAGTTTTCCAAATCTTGAAGATACATCAATTATATAATTTTCAACAGGTTGAGGAATTGCAAATTTAGACCATTTTTTAAGACGTTTGATTATTTCATTGGTATCCAGCCCTGCGCTTTTTGCATTCCATAAAGAAATAGCACTTATAGCATAAGTGTGTATGTGTTCAGGAGCCCTGACAAGTTCAGAGAATGCAATAATATCGTCTCTGCATGCATTTGCATTAGAAGAGTGTACATCAAGTAGCATTGAGCGGTCACTTTGGACAATAAGAGGCATGTCTTGTATTTTAATTTCGTTCAATTTCATCTCTCCTGGAAGTTGCTTTTCTTGCATACAGTTGGTCTAAAAGTACAATTGCACTCATAGCTTCAATTACAGGGCCAATTCGTAGACAAATGCAAGTATCATGTCTGCCTTCAATTGAAATGTCACATTCAGAGCCGTCTTTCATGGTGGCTTTTTGCTCTTTGCTTATTGACGGGGTAGGTTTTACGGCAACTTTGAAACAAATATCATTGCCATCGCTTATGCCTCCAAGTATTCCACCTGCATTTTCAGGCTTATTGTTTTGACTTCCCAACATTTTGGTGCTTTCAAAACCGCTTCCGAACTCTATCCCTTTAACAGCTCCAATGGACATGACAGCATGAGCTATACATGCATCAAGCTTATCAAAAACAGGCTCTCCCACGCCTTTGGGAAAACCGCTTATTGTGCATTCAATTATACCTCCTACGCTGTCTCCTTCTTCTTTTGCTTTTTGTAAGACTTCTTCAAAATTGCCGGCTTTCATGCCGGTTTTTATACAAGTATTGCCAATAGAAAGTATTTTGGATTGGATTTTTACATTGTATGTGCTTAGAACTTGGCGTGCTATTGCTCCTGCAATAACTCTTGAGACAGTTTCTCTACCGCTTGCACGACCGCCTCCTCTATAGTCCCGTATGCCATAGCGCTCCTGATAAGTTAAGTCTGCATGACCCGGTCTGTAAACGTCTTTCAGTTTCTCATAGTCACTTGCATTTTGCTCTGTATTCTCAACCAAAACAGTAATTGGCGTTCCCAAAGTTTTTCCTTCAAAAATACCGCTTACAACTTTAATGATATCTTTTTCTTTGCGCGATGTTTCAAAAATGTTTTGGCCTGAACTGCGCCTGTGTACTTCATTTTGTATTTTGTCCAAATCCAAAGGGAAGTTGCTTTCTATTCCATCTACAACCACGCCCATCACAGGTCCATGTGATTCTCCAAAGGTGGTTACACGGAAAAAAGTACCAAAAGTGTTTGACATCGTTTCTCCCGTACAAAGTTTATTTTGTAGAAATTTCCAGTAAATCCAGAATTTTGTCTATCACTTCATCCTTTGTACATTCTTGCAATTGTATCACATAATTGGAGAAACAAGAATATATTTCATTTCTTCTTGTATATAATGCATGAAAGTTCTTTTTTGCAGTGTCTTCTTCTTGCAAATAAGCAGGAAGTCCAAGACGTGACATTCTTTCAAACAAAACATTCTCTGTTTCATATAAATAGACAAGTTTTCCATACTCTCTTGCAAGTTTTAGAACATCATTTGCATCACATGCGCCACCGCCAAGAGATACAAGAAAAGCGCATTGTCTCTTTTTTTGTTCCTCGTTTTTTTCAATTTTTTCTATTTTATCAATTATTGAAAAGAAAGCTTTTTGTTCTTCTTTTCTGAATACTTTTTCTCCGCGGGCTTTATAT
>CAVGEF010000071.1:0-13236 GCA_963628205.1 Bacteroidaceae bacterium | reverse complement strand
CAGTTGTTCTGAGCTTTGATGCCAGCAAAATCGCTATTATCATTTTAACAACATCTCCCGGGATATAAGGAATAACGCAAAGGGTCATCGTTTGCGAGAAAGTCTTATTCATGGAGAACATAAAATGCAGGACACCGGGGATATACATTGATACAAAGCCTGCAACAGTAGCCAAAACCAACCTTAAGACCGATGTTTTTTTGCCATAACTTGGCTTTTGGGCTATTAAACCAGCTACAAAAGTTGCCAAAGCATAACCATATAAGAAACCGCCTGTTGGGCCTAAGAATCTTGCAATCCCACCTGTACCTCCTGAAAAAACAGGAAGGCCAAGAGCCCCGGCGACCAAAAAGAGGAGTGTGGAAAAACTTCCAAGAACAGGGCCCAGCATAAGACCTGTTACAACAACAAGCATATTTTGAAGAACAATGGGAATTGGCGTTCCTACTACCGGAATTGAAATAAATCCACAAACAGAAATCAATGCTGCAAAAAGAGCAACATATATCATCTTTTGAGAAACTTTTTGTTTACTGCCGTTCTTATTATTCGTATTATTTTTCATGCCTTAGATACTAGCATAAAAAGCCTTTTGTAGTCACTTGTAATAAAACTGTATTCCAATGTACATTTTGTATATTAGGAGTTGCCATGGAAAAGGTACTTGTTGGAATGAGCGGAGGAATAGACTCCTCTGTTGTTGCATATCTTCTTAAAGAGAAAGGTTATGACGTGCAGGGTGTAACCATGACCATGTGGAATGAGCATATACCGTTTAGAGGAGATCCTCATAAAGATGCATGCTTTTCTCCCGGAGAAGTTGAAGATGTAGAAAAAGCAAAAGCAATATGTGCAAAACTAGGTATTTCTCATACAACACTTGATGTCTCTGCTGTGTACGAATCAATAGTTCTTGATAATTTCAGGCATGAATACCTGAACGGGCGAACTCCAAATCCGTGTGTTTGGTGTAATCAAAAAATAAAGTTTGGTGCCTTGGTGGATTATGCCAGAGAAGCAGGAATAGAGTTTGACTATTTTGCAACAGGCCATTATGCCCGCATAGAAAAAAAAGGTGACAGGTACTGCCTTATGCGTGGTGTAGATCCCAGAAAAGACCAAAGCTATTTCTTGTACAGATTATCTCAAGGACAGCTCTCCGGAACGCTTTTTCCTCTTGGAGAGATGGAGAAAACTCAAACAAAAGATATTGACCGCATACTTGGTTTTCACCCGGTAGAACAAACAGAAAGCCAGGATTTTTACAGTGGTCATTATTCAGACCTCCTTGATGTAAAACCTATCCCCGGCAATATTGTAGACACAAATGGCAATGTATTGGGAAAACATGACGGCATTTGGAATTACACGGTAGGTCAACGCAAAGGGCTTGGGCTTTCTGCTCCAAGACCGTTATATGTTCTTTCTCTTGACCCAAAACGCAATGAAGTTGTTGTTGGTTATGAAGAGATGACAGGAAATACTTCCGTAACAGCATCTCAAATAAATTGGGTTTCCATGACATCATTTGAAGACGGTCTTGACGCGCAGGCAAAAATCCGCTCAACGGGCAATCCTGTGCCGTGTAAGGTATTTAATACAAATGACGGCAATGTTAAGGCTGTTTTCTCATCTCCTGTTAAAGCTGCAACTTGCGGGCAAAGCCTTGTTGTCTATGACGGCCCTTACGTTTTGTTTGGCGGAATAATAGATAAGGTCGAACACTAAGGAACTGTGTTCGACCTTATTTTGGTTTAACAGACTTGTAAATCCTTAAGTTATGAAAAACTTAAAATTCCGAGTGAAAACCTGCAAAACAATTAGAAAGCCCAGTTGCCGTCTTTGAAAATTTGAACTGTTCTTCCGTCTCTTGTTTTGGCAGTTGTATTCAAGTCTTTGCATCCAATCATGAAGTCAACGTGAATCATTGAGTCGTTAATACCCATTTTTCTACATTCTTCAAGAGAATATTTCTCAAAATCTTTGATTGTATCAGCAAAACCCATTCCCAAAGCAAGGTGGCAGGCAGCATTTTCATCAAAGAGAGTGTTGTAGAAAAGAATACCGCTGTTGCTGATTGGGGAGTCAAAAGGAACAAGTGCGCATTCTCCAAGATAAGAAGCTCCTTCATCCATTGTAATCATTTTGGTAAGAAGTTCTTTGTTCTTTTTTGCATCCCATTCTACAGCTTTTCCATCTTCAAACTTAATCCAAAAATCTTCAATAAGCTGGCTTTGATAGCTAAGCGGTTTAGTTGCATAAACAATACCATGAGCTTTGCCTTTCATTGGAGAAATAAAACATTCTTCAGATGGAATGTTGGGGTTAAAGAAATAGCCTTGTAGACTCTTTTCTCCACCGCCTTTGAACTGGGCCTTTTCAATCATTCCAACTGTGAAGTTTGTTCCGTTTGAGGCTTCGTAGTGCAATTCGTCAATTCCAAGGTTATTGAGGTAAGCACAGCGGTCAAATAAGTCTTTGTTGTGGTCTGCCCATGCCTGAATTGGGTCATCTGTTACACGGCTTGTGTATAGAATCTTCTCCCACAATTTTTCAATAGCTTGTTTTTTTGAAAGTTCAGGGAAGAGTTTTTTTGCCCATGCTGCACCCGGAACGGCAGCAATACACCACTGGTCTTTATTTTCCAGTAAATCATGGTACTTTTTAAGAATTGGATAAGTGCGTTTTCTGGCTTCTGCCACTTTTGTTTGGTTTATACCCTTAAGGCCGTCAGGGTCAGAAGACTCAATATAAATTTTGCAAGGAATTACATCTACATAGTGCTGTAATCTTTCTTTTTCCCAGTTTTCAACAGTACTGAGAGTTTTCATTGATCTATAGCGATAGTGCAGTTTTGCAAGTGGTTGATAATTCCATTCAACAATAACTTTTCCGGCACCTGCTTTGTAGAGCTCATCAACAAGAATTTGAATGAAATCAGGTTGATCCAAATCACAATTGACAACGACTTCTTGTCCTTTTTGGACGTTGACTCCGCACTTTGCAATAAGTTGTGCATATTTACGCAGAACAGTTTTTTTCATGTTTGACTATTTCTCCTTATTTCAGTTTTCAGAAATGCTTTTTATCTCGCAAAGGCAAATCTAATCTTTACAAAACTCATTTTGCAAAAACCTCCCTTATTGCAATATTTCAACTAACTCGTAATCAGCATTTCCAAGACCAAGATTCTGTGCATAGCGAATTGCATCTTTCCAGTCAGTTTCTTTGTTGTTGTTACAAATGTTGTCTAAATGCTCATCATATGGATTGTCTGCATCTGTAAGATGGCTGTGGGCCATTGGCTCTTGTGCATTGACAGCATCTATACATGCTTTATCAATTGCAACAGGGTCTGCAGAAGCAAACATTCCAACATCAGGTACAATTGGAGTGTCGTTACAACTGTAACAGTCGCAGAAAGGTGAAACATCTACAACAAGAGATATGTGGTAATGAGGCTTATTAACAAGAATTGCTTTTGTATATTCTGCAATTTTTCTGTTCAAAATTCTCAAATCATCACCGGTATGAGTTGTAAGAGCTCCTGTTGGACATACTTGAAGACAGCGACCGCAACCGGCACATTTGTCTTCATCAAAAATCATCTTGCCGTCTTTGAAGGTCTGTACTCCATGGGCACATACTTGAGCACAGCTTTCACATCCTATGCACAGCTCTTCGTTGTACAACGGTTTTTCTGATGTGTGCATGTCTTTTTTCCCAGCTCTTGAGCCACAACCCATACCAATGTTTTTCATAGCTCCGCCAAAACCGGTAGCTTCGTGACCCTTGAAGTGTGAGAGAGATATGATAATATCGGCATCTGCTATAGCTCGTCCAACCTTTGCTGTGGGGCAATAGAGACCACCTGGTACCTCAAGATCTACTTCGTCTGTGCCTTTGACGCCGTCTGCAATTATTACAGGAGCATCGGGACAACTTACCGGGTTAAATCCATTTGTGTATGCTGTATACAAGTGGTCAATTGCGTTGGTTCTGCTTCCTGTGTAAAGAGTGTTGCAATCTGTGAGAAAAGGAATTCCTCCACGTTCTTTAATGTGTTTTGCAAGAGCCTGTGCGTAGTTATGCCTTAAAAATGCAAGATTTCCAAGTTCGCCAAAATGCAGCTTGATTGCTACAAATTTGCCGGCAAAGTCAATCTTGTCCATGTCACTTGCGCAAATGAGTTTTTCAAATTTCTCAACAAGTGAAATCTTGCTGTAAGTTCTGAAATTGGTGAAATAGACTTTACTTTTCATTTTGCTCTCCTGTTTTTTTATTTGCTTGAAGTTTTTGCATTTTTGTAAATATTTTTTCCATTCGCTGTATTTCGCCTTCTGTCATGGATGCACGAGTGAAAATGTCGGAAAGAAATTCTGTTGTAAAAGTTTTTTCATCTTCATTCTTGAAATATCCAATACCTTTCAGTGAAGATACACAAGTTTGGGTTGCACGGGATACTCTTTCTATATCAACAACATTATTTGCTTTCGCGTATTCATTAAGTTTGCTGAAAAGCGAGTATGCAATTATTTGTACCGCCTGAGACAGGTTGAGCGACGGAAAGAGAGGACTTGTTGGGATTGTGACAACCATTGAACATGTTTTGACTTGTTCGTCTGAAAGACCATTGGACTCGCACCCGAAAACAATGGAAATTTTGCCGTTTCCCATTGTATTTATCATATTGGCAAGTTGCTCTGGATTTACACGGCTTGTTTTTCGACCCTTGCCAACCCGTCTTGTTGCTGCCACAGACAACACGCTGTCTTTTATTGCATCTTGCAGATTTGTAAATTCTTTTCTGTTTTCGTACAAATCATAGGCATGAAGCGCAAGTGTTTTAACTCTGTCATCATCATAAATACGGTCAGTAACAAGAGTAAGATGCTCTAAGCCCATTGTTTTCATTGCACGGCAAACACTGCCAATGTTTGCACCGTCTTGTGTGTCACAAAGAATAATCTCAATGCGCTTAAGGTTTTCCATACGGTTAAGATTTTCATTTTTCGTAGTTTTTTCTTCCACTTGCGTCATGCCCCCATGATATGTCATATTGCGACTTTTTCCAAGGTAGAGTATCATTTTACCATGTTTGACAATTTGAGCGAAAACCCCGATAAAAAAGAACGTTTACTTAAACAAATCAAAACTCTTTTGAGTGCCATTTTGGTTGTCATTGTCATGGCTATTTGCAAGATTACAGGTGATGTGAGTATAACAATAGTCTTGGCTCTTTTTCTTTTCATACTCATGCTTCCAATTGTAAACTCGCTTGAGAAGGCCAAATTTCCCAGTTGGCTTGCCACTTTGATAGCTATTATGGTGATTGTGGTCCTCATGTTGGTTGTGGTTTGGTTCTTGTTCTATACGGTCGATATTCTTGTGCGGAAAGTTCCAACGTATACTGCCAAACTTGATGATGTTGACAGAATTCTCAAGGGGATGTTGAGTGAATGGTTTGACATTCCAGACGATGTATCGCTTTTTTCATTGATGAATATAGATTGGGTTGGCGGTTTCATTATGCCAACACTGAAATCAATCTCAAGTTCTACTATGACAATTGTCAGCAATGGCCTTATCACGTTGCTTATGGCCGTATTCCTTTTACTGGAAAGACATACAATTATCCCTAAGATTACGTTTGCTTCTTCCAAGGAAAAAGAGGGTAAAGTTAAGGTTATTTGGGACAGAATTAACAAGCAGGTATCAAAATATATTGGAATTAAGATAGTTGTCAGTGCAGCAACCGGAGCAATGTTCTATGTTGTTTGCCGTTTTGTAAATTTGGATTTTGCTTTCCTTTGGGGTGTTCTTGCAGTTGTTTTGAATTTCATTCCAACAATTGGAAGTATCGTTATTACTGTTTTGACGATTTTCATGGCTGTAATTCAATTCTTGCCAAACTGGAATCCAATACTCATAGTTGCAGCAGGTACAATTCTTACAGAAAATGTTATTGGAAATATTATTGATCCTCGCTTGCAAGGAACTCAGTTGAATTTAAGCCCGTTTGTTATTTTGGTAGCTTTGAGCGTATTTGGTTATATTTGGGGCATTGTTGGAATGTTCCTTGCTGTTCCTCTTTTGAGTGTTCTTCAAATTGTATTTGCCAATATGGAAGAAACTAAGCCAATAGCAATTGTCATGAGCTCCGGTAATTCTTTTGGATACGAAACAGGAGCTAAAACCGCAAAAGTCAAAAAACAAAAGAAATCCAAGACTGACGAAGACGATTTAATTGGCGATGTTCGTTTCCCGGAAGAATCAAAGAAATAAAAACCTAAAAGTTTTTACAAAAGGAAGTTTTTGTAAAAGAAAAGTCTCACAAAGGGCAGCTTTGTAAAAACCTTTCAAAACTTCTCAAAACCTCTTTATTTTCATAAATTCTTTTATTTATGCATTTTTTTCTTGACGATTTGCCTCTTAGACATACATATTATGGGAACACGTTGTAAAACTTGTTCAATAAAGGTTTTCAGAGAGGAATAATGTATGTCCCATGAAATGACTCCTTTTGAAAAGGAAATGGAAGAAAAACTCATGTCTATGAGAGAAGAACTTCTTTCAAAGATATCCAAATCTGATGACGACTTCAGAAATCTCGTTGGACCAATGGGCGGTCGTGATAGCATAGACTTAGCATGTGATGATATGGCTTCCAAGAAAATGGAAGCTATAAGCAAGATGGATGCAGGACGCCTTAATGCAGTGGAGCAAGCTTTAACCAGAGTTAGAAATGGAAAATACGGCATTTGTGCAAAGTGCGGAAAAAAGATACCTGAAGAACGCCTTAGAGCCATTCCATATGCACTTTTGTGTATCAATTGCAAATCTCAAAACGAACGTCGCTAATTCTCCAAATTCCCAATAAAAAGAGTGTTGCGTAAGACAATCTTACAACAACACTCTAACAGTCTGAATTTGGGGCTCTCAAGGAGCCTTGAATTTGGTTTCTAAATCTTACTCATTAATCTTACTCATCATTAATCTTACTCAGCTGCAAAAGCTGCAATAAGGGCGGCAAGTTGAGCCCTGGTCATTGTTCCGTTTGGATTCAAAAGTCCATCAACTGTATCAATGAAACCATACTTAAGACCAAAACCTATGACGCTTTCATAGCCTTCAGGAATTTGGTCGCAGTCCGGATATTCTTCTTGTAAATCAACAAGACTAATAGGAACACTTGTTGCTTGGCAGAAATAGTAAGTGTAAGTTACAGCATCAAGTCTTGAAAGCTCTGTGCTTGCAAGCTCTGCAGGAAGAATGCCATATTGGGAGAAGAATGCAATAGCAGTTTCAGGGTCACGGTCTCCTCCTATCATCATGTAGAAGAAAGCTGCAAGGTCTCCCAAAGTTGCACTGTCATTTACGCCAAAATTGGAGCCTGACACCAAAGACATGAAGCCGTTTTCAAAAGCAAAACGCACAGCATCATAGTATGCATCACCTTCAGAGATATCTGACAAAACAACACTTGAAGAGTCTTGAACTCCAAACGGGTTTAGAATTTCTTCATACATGTCAGAGTACTTCAAGATAGCAGAAGCACTGCCCGATGTTGCATAAATTCCATTTTCTACGAGAGCTGAGTATGCAGAAGCATAATCTGAAACTTTTTCTGCTGTAATGCCTTTGAGCTCTTGCATATACTCTGTTTTCTTTTCCTGCGGAATATTGGAAATGTGGTTGAGAATTGCATTCAATGCACCGGAGAGCTCTCCTGTTGGCGTTGCATAGCTTGAGTAGCTTGAAAGGATGTAACCGTCAAGAGTCTCTTGGTCAAGTGTTTCAAGACTTGCCATGAAAGCAGGAAGTTTGGCATAGACATCAAAAGTTTCCTGAATGTTGGGATCTCTGTAAGTGTAAAGATAAATACCGGCATCAGCTGCTGCCGTGTATGCACCGTAGACACCATACTGGTCTCTTAGCATAGGAAGCAAATAGTTGTCGTTGATGAGGCTTGAAATTGCATCAAGGTCTGCTGTGTATTCTTCAAGGCCCATATCTTCGTATGACGCAAACATGAAGTTGAAGTTTACATTGCTGTCAACAATCAAAGCCAAAGAATTGCCCATCTTGTCAAACTCGTATTTTTGAGTTGGAACTTCATAATGGTCAAGGTTTGCAATAAATGCATTTGCAACAGCAGTATGGTTTTCATTGCTATCTTCGCTTCCGGCAAAGGCTACTATTGCTTTGTACGAATTGTTAAGATTTTGTTGAATATATTGCAAAGAGGCAATGACAGCGTCCGGATTTGATTCAAGAGCCTGTGATACAGCATCCAGGAAGTTGTAATAATCAAGGTAATTAAGATATGAATAGTAAGCCAAACTCTCGTCTGCAGTAGATAACATGTCATAGATGATTACATTGTAGCTTGCATTATTGATTGTAGACTTTAATGATTGCTTTAAGTTTGAAACGGTATCAGAAATACGCTTTGCATCAAACTGGCTGTCAAATAGAATTTCTCCAACCACGTCATATGCATCTTTCATATCTTCGTCAAGAGCTATGAAACTGATTCTTATAAACGGATAATATTCGTCATTCTCATCATTATCTACGACAGAAGATTTGATAGTGCAGTTATAAAGATAACGGTTAATCAAAGTTGAAAGCTGAGTTCTTGTATGCTCAGATGTATCAAGCTCACCAAGAAGGTCAATATAAAGCTTGAAGAAGTGAAGCTTCTCTTTCTCAACCCAATCGGCATTGAGCATAAGAGTTGCATAACCAATGCCGTCTGTATCACATTGAGCAAAGATTCTTCTAATGCCGTCGTCTCCGGTTTCGTCTGTGATATCGTAAATTCTATACTCTTCAGGAAGGCTCTCGACAGTAACAGCTTGAAGTTGTTTTACATAAGATGCAGTCTTGTCGTCAGTTTCCTCTTCTGCAACAGGAGAAGAAAGGGCTTGAAGTTCTTCATCTGACATGGAAGCCTTGATTTGAGCAAGTTTTTCTTTAAGAGCAGCATCTTTTTCTTCTTTCAAGCCGGCAATGGCTTTTGTTGTTGCCAAAGCAGTTCTGTTGTTATCAAGAATGTATGTCTTAATAGCTTCAATGAAAGTGCCGTTTTGTGCATAAGTGCTGAAATTATCAATAGCATCAATGTAATTCATGTAGCCATAGAGATTTCCCATACCTGCCCAGTAGTATAGAATGTTTGGAATTGTATTGATTCCAATTTCACTGTCTTCTGTTGTAAGCATGATGGAAAGTCTGAAAGCTGCAATGATTGCATCAACAGCATCCCGGTCAAAACCGTTTTCGTAAATGTAGGCTATAGACTCATCGACAGTCTGTTTGAAAATTTGAGCATCTTCTTCGTTGATATTATTTGCATAGAAGTAAAGGATATCTTCCGGGCCTGTAAAATCAATATAACAGCCAAATGAGCCGTAAGGGATTGCATTTTTCAAATTCTCCATGAGAATAGAACTCGAATCACCAATTAAGGTTGAAAGAAGGTCAACTACAGAAAGCTCTTCTTCTGAGAGGTCGCCCAATACATAACCGTAATAGACTGTTGAAGATTTGTCAGTGTCAGATGACGCTTCTACAGCATACTCATAAGACTTCTCAACCGGTTCTGTGATTGGAGTGTATTCTGCGTCTGTGAAAGCAAAAGTAGTTTTGTCATATTGTGAGAAATAAGAGTTTAACAAAGCCAAGAAAGCATCAAAATTCTCAAACTTTCCATAAATGCAGGTTACTGAATTGGATGGAGTGTAATATTTTTCGTGGTATTTTACCAAATCTTCCCAAGTCATCTCCGGGATGTGGTCCGGGTTTCCGCCACTGCTGTTGCCTGCAATGCTACCCGGGAAGATTGTGTTTTTGAAGTTATAAGATGAGGCTGTTTCTCTTGTGTATGAACCAAGCATCTCACTGTAGACAGTTCCTTCAATTGTAAGATCTCCGTTTTCGTCAAGGCTGTATCTCCAGGCTTCTTCATCAAAGATTGATTTGTCTGTTGTAACCATAGGATTAAAACAGCTGTCTGTGTAGAAATCGGCGTACTTAAGCAATTGTTCTTCTGATAAAGATGCAATTGGGTAGGTTGTCATGAAGCCATAAGTACTGGCATTCATGTAAGTGTTGTACGTTTGGAAACTCAGGTTAAAGAAAAGAGTTTTTGAAGGATATTTTTCTGAGCCGTCAAGAGTAGAGTGCTCAAAAACGTGAGGCACGCCGGTATTGGTCTCAGCCGGAGTCTTAAAACCAATTTCAAATACTCTGTTTGTATCTTCGTTTGCAAGGTACAGTACCTGTGCACCGGTTTTAATATGTTCGTAAAGGACTGTGTCACAACCAATTAAGTCAAAACGACCAACTTTTGTGACGACAAAGCCGTCAACAACATCTCCAACATTTGGTAATGTTGTTTGTGTTGTGTTGCGCTCAACAATTGCTTCTGCAAAAAGAGAAAACAGTGTGAGCAAACAAAAGAGAACGGTAAGTAATTTCTTCATTCCATGCTCCTGTAAGGGGCTGTCTCAAAACTGCTTGTTTTGTTTTGCAACAGATCCTAAGTTGATTGTGTGGCAATTATATGAACAATTGAATATTTATTCCATAGAGCTTAGTAATGCTATAAACTTCGCAAAACTTCACCGTGCTCAATTGTGCCGGTTTTGATGAGATTCCCCAAAATCTTTCAAAATCTCACAACAGTTTTGCAAAAAGAAATAAGTATGATACACTCTGCCATACGGTTTCCTAAAAGACTATTTGTAACATCTCTTACAATAGGCTTTTACAAAAATCGCACACTAAAACATTTTGGAATATTCCAAAAGGGGGAAAGAATAATGAGAAAAACAGCCTCAATTATCTTGCTTTTGTGCATAACATTGTCGCTGGTCTTTGCTGCTTCAAACGAGCAAAAGATTTATAGTGTAGACAGCTCTGTTTATAAAAACATGGTAAAGTTGTATCTTGCAACAGGTCATGCAATGCCGTCTACAACAGGACCTTGGAGCGGTGATGAGCTTATCAAAATGCTCAATGTCATTGACATAAACAGTGTTCCTGAATACCTGAAAGAGACCTATGACAGCCTGCAGGAAGCCCTTACAGCGGAGCCTGGTTTCCAGTTCATGGGGGGGGGTATGGAATTAAACGGGATTTTGAATCTTGATTTATATGCCCATACTTATGATGGTTCAAAAGATACTGCAATTACAAGAACCGATAAAAACACTATTGAAGAAACAGCTTTTGCCGGAAGAAAACTTTGGTGGTTTGGCAAAGACTTGACAAAAAACACCCCATTCTTTGAATTAGATTGGGAAACCTATCTTGGAAATAATTTCTATACATTTTTTAATGCTTATTTGTCCAATTCAGTTCGTGGAGCAAAAGAAGTAGGCTCTACAAAGCTTAATTCAAATATTCCAACATTACAAAACTTTGAGCTTGATGCCGGCCTTTTAGATATTAATTTTCCAAACAGAGCATTTGCATCAATTGGAGGAGACGGATGGAACGTTCAAATTGGACGAGACCGTCTTAATTGGGGAAGCGGAACTACCGGAAATCTTGTTTTAAGTGACAACTTCCCATATCACGATATGGCACGCTTTACAACGTACTCAAAGGCCGGGAAATTCAAATATACATATCTTCTTTCATTCTTCCCAAGTAAATACAATTACTACGCTACCTCTGGCGAGTACATGGGTAATGCGAACAACGATAGCTCTAATATTCCATTGCAAGGAATTTATTTCTATGCAGCTCACCGTTTTGAAGGAAGAGTTCTTGATGATAAACTTTCAATAACTGTTACAGATGCAATCACTTATGATTCTCCTTCCGGAAATATTACATTTACATCATTGTGCCCAATGTACTTTATGCACAACGCATATATCCCAAGTAATACAAACTCAACGCTTGCTTTTGAGATAAATTATACTCCACTAAAGGGTCTTGGAATTTATGCACAAATGCTTCTTGATAATTTTGCAATGCCCGGATTTGAAACAAGTCCCGGGCCAAATAAAGATGAAGATGTAACACCGGATGCAAAAGCATACCTTGTGGGAGCCAAATATATAACAAATGTACTTGGAGGAACTCTTACAGTTAATCCTGAATTTGTTTATGTACAGCCATTTACTTATTTGAGAGATCCTGCTGCAAAAAGAGATAGTGGATTGCAAGTTTATGGGCTCGATTATATTGCGGCAGTAAGATATAGGCTTTTTTCATATAATAATTACACAGATAGTATAGGCAAGTCATCAGACATCCTCTATGACGAATACGTAATTGGTTATACTTATGGCCCGGACAGTCTTGTTGCAAATCTTAGTGCTACATGGGAAAAAGATAAACTTACATTAGGAGGCAGAGCTTTCTTTATGATGCATGGAACCCATGACCTTTGGACTGTTTGGCAAAAGGTACCTGCTAACACAACAGAAGAAGACTACAAGAAAAGCTACAGTGGAATTACAAGTAAAGATACAACAAGCAACTATCGTTATGATGTAAGTAACAGAGACAGCATTTGGTATACGTTGGATATTGGTCTTAATGCAAAATATGACATGCTGGATAATCTTTCTTTCAATGTTGCTGTTGATTTTGTAAATATGAATAACATCTTCAATGTACAAGGTCAGGATGCTTTTGACTTCCAGCTTATCTTTGGTGTAACTTACAGGCCTTTCTAAAAACATTTTGAGTATGGTCTTTGGTGCTGCAAAAAAGCACAAAAAAACGGCTAGTTGTGAAAGACTGGCCGTTTTTAAGTTTTCAAGACAAAAGGAATATTATTCTGCTTTTGCGTCTTGGATTTCTTTTCTTCTTTCTTTGCAAAGCTTGGCAATTTCTGCAAGAGCCTTTCTTGCTCTGGCTGCGGAAGCCTTAACTCCCTTTTCTGTGAACTTTTGGTTCTCATGTACATAAGTTTCAAATAAACCTACAAGCTGTTCATGAACTGTCATCTTATTGTCCTCCATTTAGGTTTCAATATATGTGTTGATTTTAGCATAAACTATTGGTAAATCAACAAATAACGGTTAGGAAACGGCTAAAAATAGCGAAAAAACGCGTAAAATTGAAGGTCTTTAATAAAAGAGCTCTCTTAAAAGACTTTATACTAAAAAATAGTGCTTATCATATAATAAGTATATTAAACTTTGTTAATAAGTGAAATTTTGATTGATTTAATACTGGGGGGGGGTATAGTAAAATTGTTGGGAATGA